>JBIKIA010000230.1:0-7516 GCA_044361885.1 Prosthecobacter sp.
AAGTTCGACCTGTGGATGCCCGATGGTATTGGCACCGCACGCGGAATCATCGTCATCTCAGGCCACGGTAGCGGCGAGACGCTCTACAAGCATGCCGAGCTGCGCAAGATCGCCCGTGAGCTGCACCTCGCGGTCTTCAAGTTCGTCGGCAATCCCATGCAGCGCGGTTTCTGGCCACGCAGTCTGCTGGATCAACGCATCGCGACCTTCGCCGAAAAATCGCAGCATCCCGAACTCAATCACGCGCCGCTCTTTCTCTACGGTCACTCAAACGGCACTGGTTTCTCCGCCATCTATCCCTCCGTCGAAGGCTCGCGAGTGTGGGCTTGGGTCTCCATGCGTCCTGGCACTACCTTCCAAGTGTATCAGCCCAAAGCCGCCCAAACTCCCGGCATGGTCATCTTTGGCGAGGACGATCCTTTCTTCGCCCGCCCGTCCAAGGAACAAAACATGGCTGTCGTCGAAGCCATGCGTCAAAAACATGCCGCGCTCTGGCTTTACGCCGTCGAACCAAAGACGGGACATGGCCCTGGCGAGAAAACCTGGCCGCTCGTCTTCTCCTTCTTGCGCCACAGCTTCGCCGCCCGCGTACCCGCTGATGCCGATCCAGCCAAAGGCCCGGTGAAACTCACCGTGCTCAAAGCCGAGATCAGTCATCTCGGCCAAAACTGGAACACCACGAAAGGCGGCTACCAAACATTGCCCATCGCCCCCTTCGCCGACTTCACTGGTGACAAATCTACCGCCTCCTGGCTTCTCAACTCCGCCTTTGCGGCTGACTGGAAAACCTTCCAACGCGACGGTCAGCTCACGAAATAATCTCATTCCCAACCAACCATGAAACTCACCCTCGCTGTCCTCACCTCACTCACCATCTCTTCCTTCGCCCTTGATCCCCATGTCGAAGCCGTCACCCGCATTGTCGAAGCGGCCAAAGGCAAAGTGGAGAAGACTGCGGACGGCCAGAGTCTCAAACTTGTCGATCTCCAGGTTCCAAATGCCGGGCCACATGATCATCGGAAGGAAGATCCATATGACGCAGTCTTCTTCGAGCACCTCGGGCACATCTCCACCTTGGAGTCGCTGAACGTCATCGCCACCAAAGCGAACGATGAATGGATCGCGCCGCTCGGCAAACTCACGAATCTCAAGACGCTCCGCTTCACCAACAACGGCAAGCTTACCGATGCGGGAATGGAAACCTTCGCCGGACTCACCAACCTCGAATCCTTCTCCTTTGTAGGCACTCAAATCACTGGGAAGGCTTATGCGACTTTCGAGGGCTTCACGAAGCTCGTCAAAGTTAGCCATCGCGGCAGCAGCATCAATGACGAAGGCCTGAAGGAACTCTGCGATCACCTGCCCAACCTTGAAAGCATCAGTCTTGCCCACGCGAAGTTCACCGATGCGGGTGCCGTGCATCTGGCGAAGCTCACCAAGCTCAAGGGCTTCGAGATCGGCACGTCGAATGCCACGCCGCAGGCGCTGGTTCATCTCGCGAAGCTCCCGCTGGAGTCTTTGCAGCTCGGCGAAGGCTTCGACTCCATCGACAGCATCCCGCTCATCAAAGGCCTCGCCACCTTGCGACGTCTCACGCTTACCAATGCTAAAGCCCTAACGGATGCTGACTTGAAGGTCGTCGCCAGCCTCACGCAGCTCGAACATCTCGAACTCGGCAAGGTGCCGCTTCCCGATGAGCGCCTCGCGGTCCTCGCTGACTTCGCCTTCCTCAAGTCCGTGCGCCTCGTGCCGGTCAAAGAGCCGTTCAGCGACGAAACGCAGGCGAAGATCAAAGCGCTGCTGCCAAAGACCGCTCTCACGTTCAAGTGATCCTCTGTCTGCTCATGCGGCGTCTCGATCAACTCCTTTCCTCACTCGGCTACTGCTCACGGCGGGAGGTCGTGTCTTTGGTCAAAGCGGGCCGTGTGAAGCTCGGAGAGGTCGTTTTGGCCAGGGTGGATCAGCGAGTCGATCCACATGCGGTCACTCTGGATGGTGAACCGCTCGAAGCACCCGACGGTCTGCTAGCCATGCTGCACAAACCAGTGGGCTATGTCTGCACGCACAGCGATGGCGAGGGGCCAACGATCTATGAACTGCTGCCTGCGCAGTGGCTGGATCGCAATCCCGCCGTGACCAGCGTAGGCCGACTGGACAAAGACACGAGTGGATTGCTGCTCGTGACGGACATCGGCAGTCTCGTGCATCGCTACACTTCGCCGAAGGCGGATGTGGAGAAGAGTTACCTCGCGGAAGTGGATCGTGATCTCGATCCGCAGCTCAGCGAGGTATTCGCGCGTGGCGATCTCATGCTACGCGGCGAGGCCAAGCCCTGTCTGCCCGCACGACTGGAGATCGTGTCGCCACGCACAGCGCGACTGATCATCACCGAGGGGCGCTACCATCAGGTCCGGCGCATGTTTGCCAGCCAGGGATTTCATGTGGAAAAGCTCCACCGCGAAAGCTTCGGCCCGCATGGGCTGGGTGATCTGGCGGAGGGTGAGTGGCAGCTAGTGGAGGTTCCCGTCTAACCGGCTTTGCCCGTCAACGGCGCGCGGCTGTCTTTGCCTTTGGGATTCATAGCCGTGATGCTATCGCGCAGTGTGAGAGTGAGTGCGTCGCCATCAAAGCGGAAGGTCAGTGCATCGCTGTGCGGTGTCTCGTAATAGCGCAGGGTGATAAGCAGTGTCTGCGAGTCTGTCCATGTGGCATGGGCGGCGACTTTGAAGACCGCGTCAGATTTGGGTTTCCCACCGGCGATGAGGCGCGGGGGCTTGATGGGCAGCGCCGTCTCTCCAAGCTGCCAGTTTTCAAAGCCGCAGGCGATGCTGTGCCCGTCAGTGCGGAGCACACAGGTCTTGTCTGACAAGTCAATGCTGATCTGCGAAAGCCCGTAGTCATTGGCTTCGAGCTTGAAGGGCTTCGCAGGCTGGATCGCCGAACTTTTCGAGCCCTGCGGTGGCAGCAGCTTCAAGCTCTTGAGAGACGCGAGGTCGGCCTGAACCAAAGGCTTCGCATCGAAAGCGGGCAGCAGATGCTTCCAGACGAGATCGAGCTGGCCCTGCATGTTTTTGTTTTCGCTCGTCATCACGATCACCGCATCCTGGTCCGGCAAAACGAGGGTGAATTGCCCGAAGGCTCCATCCCCACGAAACGCCGTGCCCTGGCAGCGCCAGAACTGATAGCCGTAACCTTGCAGCCAGTCGTTCTTCGCTTTGGGCCGATCAGGCTTGTCGCCGCCAGGTTGCTGGATGTGGAAGCTCGTCGCTTCATCGATCCAAGCGGATGAAATGATCTGCTGCCCCTGCCACATTCCTTTTTTAAGCAGCAGTTGGCCGAACTTTGCCAAACCTTCGGTCTGGATGCTCAAACCCCAACCGCCCGTGTTGATGCCACGCGGGCAAGTTTCCCATCTCATGCCACTGATGCCGAGTGGATTGAAAAGTCGCGGGGTGAGGTATTCCAACACCGTCTGCCCTGTGACCTTCTGCACGATGGCCGAGCACATGTAAGTGGCGGCACTGTTGTACATGAACTGAGTGCCCGGCTTGTGGGCGATTGTTTGTGCGAGGAAGGTGCGCGCCCAGTTCTCCGACTTGATGCACATCTGGGTGGGCTCTTTTTCGTTGCCCGTGGACATGGTGAGCAGATCCTTCACCCGCATGGCGGCTAGATTTTCACTGACCTCCGCGGGCAGATCGTCCGGAAAAAAGGAGACCACTTTGTCCTCCACGCTGAGCTTGCTTTCAGCCACCGCGAACCCGACGGCGGTGGAGGTGAAGCTTTTGCTCATGGAGTACATGGTATGCACCAACTCCGGCCCATACGGCTCCCACCAACCTTCCGCGATAACCTGCCCATGACGCAGCATCATGAAGCTGTGCAGCTCCATCTTTTCACGCTCGATGGCATCCAGGAAATCCATGATCGCCTGAGCAGAAACACCCTGTGCCTCCGGCGTGCTGCGCGCGAGCTGTGAAGACGTAGCTTCGGCAAAGACTCGCGGAATCCAGAGGCTGAAGGAAGCGAGGCTGGCGTGCTTGAGGAAGGTACGGCGGCTAGATGACATTCATCGAGATTAGCGGTGCGTCACCTCAACTGACAAGCTTCGATGCATGGACCATCCCCGCCGTGATCCATCCGCCGCTGATGTCTCTCGCATCAAAGCCGTTCTGCATCAGCAGCCGCACCGCGTAGTAGGCTCGCTGGCCGACGCCGCAATAGACATGAACGGGCTTCTCTTTGGGCAGTTCCTCCATTCGAGAACGCAGATCGTTGAGCGGGATGTTCACCGCACCTTCCGTGTGGTCTTCGGTGAATTCATCCACGTCACGCACATCGAGCAGGAAGGCATGGGCAGGCAACGTGTTCCATTGCGAAAGGGGTAGATCACCGCGCAGATGATTCGCGGCGATGAAGCCAGCATAATTCAGCGCATCCTTCGCCGCGCCGAATTGCGGCGCGTAGCACAGCTCGGCCTCTTCGAGGTCGAGGACAGTGCCGTTTTTTTGAATCAAGGCGGAGACGACATCGACCTTGCGTGCCACATCGGTCGTTCCGACGGCCTGCATGCCGAGGATGCGGCCATCGGGCTTCGAGAAGAGCAGTTTCAAATGCAGCGTCTGCGCTCCGGGATAGTAACCGACGTGGTGCTTCGGATGCAGATACACCTTTTCGTAGTTCGAGATGCCGGCGCGTTGCAGGGACTTCTCCGTGGCACCGGTTTGTGCGACGGCGAGGTCAAAGAGGCCGCAGATGGCCGTGCCCTGCACGCCACGGAAGGAACTGTCGCGTCCCGCGATGACATCTGCTGCGATGCGGCCCTGACGGTTAGCCGGACCGGCTAAAGCGAGCAGGATGTCGGTGTCGGTGATGAGATCATGCACCTCCACAGCATCGCCGATGGCAAAGATGGCGGGATCGCTCGTGCGCATCTGCGTATCGACGGAAATGCCGCCGCGTTTGCCGAGCGTGAGGCCGGCGGCCTTCGCGAGGCTGGACTCGGGTCGCACGCCGAGGCCGAGGATAACGAGATCGGTTTCGAGCGTGCCATTCACGACGAGTTTGTCACCGCGCTGCGTCACACCGGTGAGCGGTGTGTTGAGTTGGAGCTGGATGCCATGCTTTTCGAGGTGCGTGTGCAGCGGGGCGACCATCTCCGCATCCATCGAGATCATGACCTGCGGCCCGTTTTGCACCAACGTGACCTCCAGACCGAGGTGACGGAGGTTTTCGGCCATTTCGAGGCCGATGAAGCCGCCACCCGCCACGACGGCATGCTTCGCCTTCGTCTTCGCGATCCAGACGCGAATCTCCCGCGTGTCGGGAATGCTGCGCACGGTGAAAACGCCGGGCAGATCGAGTCCGGGCAGATCCGGCCTTAATGGAGTCGCGCCAGGTGAAAGCACGAGCGAGTCGTAAGTGTCATCAAACTGCTCGCCGGTCAGCAGATTCTTCACCGTGACCGTTTTGGCCTTACGATGGATCGCAGTGACCTCGTGATGCACATGCACGTCGATGCAGAAGCGGTCATGAAATAACTGCGGCGAGGCAAGGAGCAAACTCGCTTCGTTCGGGATCACACCACCGACGTGGTAGGGTAGCCCGCAGTTCGCGAAGCTCACAAAGGGGCCGCGATCATAGATGGTGATGCTCACACGTTCATCGAGACGACGCAGCCGTGTGGCGCAGGATGCTCCACCGGCCACACCACCAACGATGACGATTTTTTGAGGCTGTTTCATGATTTCAAAGCAGTAGCAGAACAGCTCCGCATGCCGCGAAGGATGCGGTGGGTGCATCGTTCGAAGTGCGCGAGGATTTCGTCGGCATTGGCACCCGCAGGCAGGCTGGCATCGGCTCGGACTGGCTGGGAGGCTATTTCATCGAACAGCAGCAGCACCTCGGTGAGGCTGTGAAACAACTGCGCCTCCTGCTCAGCCTCCGGCAACATGACAAAGGCGAGGTTCAGCAGCCATCGGCCATCCTTTTGCAGGATGAAGCGCTGCATCTTGAACGTGCTGCTGCCGGGCTCGTAGCCTTCCTGGCGCACCAGATACGGGCCGTGGCCGTTCGGGCTCCACGCGAGGTTCATCACTTCGCAGCGGGCGGGATCGTTGCTGAGCGCGGCCATGGCTCAGGTGAAAAGAATGTGCGTTCCCGCTCCGGCGGACTCTTCATAAAACTGGCCGACGGTCAGCACGCCATCGACGCGGTCCATGAGGTCTTCCTTCTTCAGCTTGAACATGTCCATCGCCAGCTTGCAGGCGTAGATTTTGCCACCGGAGTCGGAGATGAGCTCCAGGAACTCGCGCACGGGCGGGATGTCTAGCTTCTCCATCTCCTTGTTCATGAGATGCGTCGCGAAGGCCGATACGCCGGGGATCGCGCCCATCACCGTCGGGAATGGAATCGTCATCGGCAGGCCGAGCATCGGCATGGCCATGTTCAACGCGGAATTGCCGACGGTGGCGACTTTCAAATGGTCGAGCGTCTTGTTCGCCAGCGCGTTCAGGCCAAAGAAGGTGAAGAACAGCGAGGCTTCGATACCTTCCATGCGTGCGCCGTTTGCCATGATCAGCGCCGGGTAAATCCCATCCAGCGAGCCTCGGCTCACGATGATGGACATCTTCTTCACAGGTTGTTTGTCGTCGTTCATAATGTTGTTCTCGGTTCGCTGTTCGCAGTTGGTTAAATACAGCCGACAGGTTTTGGAATGCCCGCGATCTTCGAGGACTTCTTCAGCGGGCCGCCGGGGAAGAGGTCGTAGAGTTCCTTCGTCGTCACCACGCCGCTTTTGCCCATGCTGCGAATGGTCAGCGCCGCGCCTTTGGCCTGCTGCTCACGCAGGTAGCGCACGACTTTCATGTGCGCTTCCGTGAGCGCTCCGATGCCCTCCTCCACTGCGATGGCGGCGGCGATGGCTTCGTTCCATTGGGACGCGTCGGTGAGGTAGCCTTCCTCATTCACGTCGATTTCAGTTCCTGCGATGGTCTTTTTCATGGTGGGTTAGGCGTTGAGCGGTTTCTTTTTCTGGCGGCTGATGCCTGGCAGCGGCCAAGCTTTGAGTAGCATGTTCCAATAGACATGCCGGAAGGCGAGTTTGCCGAGATGATTGACCCTGCTTTCCTCCAGCAGCTTCATGGGGCCAAAAGCGAACGGAAAATTCCCTTCATGCGGCTCATACTCGTAGTTGAAGTCGATGAGCAGTGCCTTGCCGTTGCCGGATTCGATGAAGCAATTCGAATGCCCGTCGAACTCCTCCTTCAGCGGCTTGCCTTGGATGTGAAGCATGACGTTGTCGGCGAGTGTTTCGCTTTCAAAATGCGCCACGGAACCAGCTTTCGACGCGGGGAGGTTTGTCGCATCGCCAATCACAAAGACATCGGGATACTCCACCGATTGCAGCGTGTGTTTCTGCGTCGGAATGAAGTCCAGGTCATCACCCAGCGCGCTGCGTCGCACGGTTTCATCGCCCATGTTCGTCGGCGTCGTCACTAGCAGATCATAGGGCACT
>JBIKIA010000231.1:0-7500 GCA_044361885.1 Prosthecobacter sp.
CTAGGCTGAGTTCGGCGGCGGGCACCTCGGCGACCACTTTGCTCAAAGCCTCCCGCAACAGATCGATCTCCCCCTGACTCAGGTTATGGCGGTGGGCCAGCAGCCGGGAAAGGCGGATATACGGAGTCGGGTTCGAGGACGATGTCATACGCCCAAAAACCTCCGGCGGCTCCTTCCGTGCGGGGACCGCAGGCATCAGGCCCGGCACCAGCGTCAGTTGCGAAAGCAGGTTCGATCCCTTCAGCCCATGCGTCACATTGGCGATCGTCATCAGCATGATGCCCTTTACCTGCTTGATGGAGAGGGACGTCAGGAGTCCGCGTTCGATCTCCCGGAAGTGGGACAGCAGCACCACCGGCACCCGCGCCATGGCAGCCATGGTCACACTCACACCCGGACGGCCATTCATCAGCATCGCACACACCTCAAGCAGACGCGTCGGCAGATCCCCCTCCGTGCTGGCACGGACCTCGAAGCGGTCGATATACAGATGAAGAAACTCCTCCTGCCACACCCCCACCCGGCAGTGCAGCGGGTTCAGATGACTGACCGCCTCCGGGAGCCAGACCTCCAGCGCCTCCAGTTCCGCCGCCATCCGCCAGACCAGCGCACAGGCCACCCCGACCGGCAGCGGGCCCACCCGCAGGCTGTAATTCTTCAAAGGTTCACCGGGAGCACTCCCCAGCATGGCCATGGCCTGCGCGCCATTTATCTGCAAATCCAGCACTCTCGGCAGCGAGGGGAAAAACGCACCCAGCATCGAACTGAGCCAGGCTAACTCCGATGGCTGAAAGCCCTGTCTCACCAGACATGGCCCCTCCTCACGACTCATCTCTCTGGTGGGCCTGCCAGACAGAGGAGGAATCAGGAGATCGGTGAGTAGTGGTGGTGCTGACCTGTTGGGAGCGATAGGCAGCGTTGGCATCAAAGAGGGGAAACGGGAGTGATAATCGCAAAATGAAGCATGAATCATGCAAGCTTATAATCAGGCTTGGAGGAAGTGAGGGTATGTGACAAAACAGGCGTGAAAAGCTGCCGCCTCACTTCCGACACTGCCCCTTCATCCGCACCTTCGCCGCCTTCTTGCAGCCCATCTCAGCCACGATGCCCTCCAGCACCGCGAGCGCGAAGGAGATCTTTTTGAAGAAGCTCGGATTGTGCGGCACCAGGATGAAGCGCGGATGCTTCATCCACAGCTGCCGCAGCTTGCGATCCAGCTCCACGGCTTGCTCGATGGACTCATTGCGGATCGGATTTCCTCCCTCGATGCCCATGCCACCCACGGCGGCACTTTCGAAGAAGATCACCGCGTCATAACGCTTCAGTTCCGCCTGCATCGTCGTCTCCACATCCTCGAAGAAGTGATGTGGATCACCCGGCCAGTAGGCCGCGCCGTCGATCGTCCCGCGATCACACAGCAGCACGCGGTCAGGATACATGGCCGCCTGCACATCCTCCAAATTCCGCTGCACATGATAAATAGCGCGCTGTGCCGCATGCGCCGCACCGGGCACATGCACACGCGGGAATCCCCCGGTGAAGATCATCGTCGCCGCCTCAGGCACCAGCACCACGCGCTCTCCCATCTCGCGACGGAAGAGATCCCCTGCCGTCGTCTTTCCCCCGCCAGGGCCGCCCGTGAGGACGATGCGGCAGTGGCCGTTGCTGTGGTTCTTTTTCGTCATGTGAAACAGCAGTCTGGCAGGACAGGGCAGATCCCGTCAAGCCACACGCAGGATCACCGCAGAAGAAAACAGGATTGGCAGCGCGTCTTCGAGCCTTTAGCAGTTACACTGCACTTATGAAAATCCATCCACTCCTCACCATCGCCACGCTGGTCCTGCTCGCCGCCTGCACCTCGCTGAAAAGTCATCGTGCCGAGGCCGCCTACTTCGAGGCGCATGTGAAGCCCGTCTTTCAGGCCAATTGCCTCCGCTGCCATCAGGGCCCCCAGGCACCTGCGCGACTGAACCTCGCCGATGGGGTGAGCGCACGCGCCTCCGTCAGTCCACGCACCGGTCGCCCTTTCATTATCCCCGGTGATCCTGATTGCAGCCTCATTGTCGCCGCAGTCACCCGCATGGGCACCCATCCTCTCCTCATGCCGAAGCTCGAAGTCAGCCTCACCGAGGACGAGATCGGCGAGCTCAGCGAATGGATCGAAGACGGTGCCTACTGGCCCGAAGGCGAGGCCGGGAAGCTCAAGCCTGTCTTCAATCCCGAGAATCCCTGACATCTCCTGCTGTCACACTTGCCCGGAGTCCGGGCTAGTTGAGGAAGATGTCTCCGGTCCGCCTCCTTCCCTGCCTTGCTTTGATAGCCCTCATGACTGCCTGCCAGAGCGATCCCACCCCTGAAAAACCGGTGACCGCCCTGGCAGACGAAACCTACTTCGCCCGCTACATCAAGCCCATCTTCGCCGCCCGCTGCGTCTCCTGTCATCAGGGCATCAATGCCCCCGCCGGGCTCACCCTCGTCCAGCGCAGCGGACTCTACGCCCCACGCAGGCAGGGCCGCGCCTTCGTCGTCCCGGGAGATCCCTCCGCCAGCCTGCTGCTCACCGCCATCGAGCCCGACGGCAGCCACCCGCGCACCATCCCACGGGTCGTCGGCACTCTGAGTGATTGGGAGTTAGGCGCCCTCTACGAATGGATCGAAGACGGAGCCCCCTGGCCCTACACCCCCCAAGGCTTCATCCAGCCACTCCACCATGAGATGGCCCGATAGAATGCACATTGGGCAAGCCCTCCGAGGTTTTTATCATCGAGAGAGGGGCTGAGGCCAAGGGTTTCGCTTCACTCCCCCCTGGCTGTCTCCGAGCTATAAAAAAGCGCGGGTCTTTCGACCCGCGCTCAGAGTTGGGAGGCATTACGCCGTCGGGCTGATCAAGCGTAGCTGGCCTGCTGGCCCTTGATGTCACGCTTCTTGATCCATGGCATCAGGCTGCGGAGCTTGGCACCGGTCTTCTCGATCGGATGTTTCTCGCCGGCCTTGAGGAGCTTGTTGAAGTTCTTGTAACCGGTCTCGGTTTCCTTGATCCATTCCTTGGCGAATTTGCCGGTCTGGATGTCCTTGAGAGCGGCCTTCATGCGCTTCTTGACGCCTGCGTCGATGATCTTCGGACCCACCTTCACGTCACCCCACTTGGCGGTTTCGGAGATGGAGAAACGCATACCAGCGATGCCGGACTCGTTCATGAGGTCAACGATGAGCTTCAGCTCATGCAAGCACTCAAAGTAGGCCATCTCAGGAGCGTAACCAGCCTCGACGAGGACTTCAAAACCAGCCTGCACAAGGGCGCTGGTGCCGCCGCAAAGAACGGTCTGCTCACCGAAGAGATCGGTTTCGGTTTCTTCCTTGAAGCTGGTCTCGAGGACACCACCGCGGGTGCCGCCGATGCCGTGAGCCCAGGCGAGAGCGATCTTCTTAGCCTGCTTGTCGGCATCCTGATAGATGGCGATAAGAGCTGGGACGCCTTTGCCTTCGGTGTACTGACGGCGGACGATGTGACCTGGGCCTTTCGGGGCCACCATGATCACGTTCACGTTCTTCGGTGGTACCACAGTCTTGTAGTGAATGGCGAAGCCGTGGGAGAATAGCAGTGTCTTGCCCTTGGTGAGGTTCGGGGCGATGTCGGTCTTGTAAACGCCACCGATCTTGGTGTCCGGGACTGCGACGAAGATGACGTCGGCAAGCTTCACGGCTTCTGCGGTGTCATAGACCTTGAGGCCTTTTTCTTCAGCGACAGCGCGGCTTTTGCTCTTGGCATACAGACCGATGATGACATTGACGCCGCTTTCCTTGAGGTTCAGAGCGTGGGCATGGCCCTGGGAGCCGAAGCCGATGACAGCGCAGGTTTTGCCTTTGAGCGGCGCCAGGCTGGCGTCCTTTTCAGTGTAGATTTTAGCGGGCATGTTTGAGTTAGTTAGGATCTGGTTTGGGGGCGCGGAGATTGGTTCATGCCCTCGGACTGGTCAAGGGGGAGTTACCACCGCTTCACGCCTGCTCGAAAACAACAGCCAGAGCCCCCCGATGAGGCCCCAGAGGCCGATGGCGGCAAAACCCAGCAACGAGGCGCTCAATGCGCGCACGGGTCCGCAGCCTGGCTGGCTGCCGAGCCACTCGACGAGCAGCCCCTCCCGCACGCCAAGGCCGCTGACGCTGATGGGCAGGGACGCCACGAGATCCACCGCCGGCATCAGGCCGAGCATCTGGGGCAGACCCAGATCCGCGCCTACCGCCCGCGCTGCGGCCCAATAAGCGGCGAAGGCACAGGCTGTGCTCAGAGTGGACACCGCGAAGCCGCTAAACAGCCAGGGATGCCGAAACGTGCCCGCAAAGAGGGGCGACATCCATGCCGCGATCCATCGCAGGCCCGGGATCTTCCCAAACAATCGCTGCACTGGCGGCTCCATGATGACCCCGAGTCCCAGTAAGGTTACGAGCGCCAGCCAAGGCAGCGCCTTGTCCGCCACCGAGGTGATGGCCAGTGGCAGGCCGCTCCCGCCCGCAAAGCAGGCATACAGAATGAAGCCACCGAAGAGACCGCCCACGTGATCGAGCACCAGCGAGCCGACGATGTGCCCGCGCTGGTCGGGATAGTGGCGCGCGAGGTGCAGCAGACGCACGCCATCCGCTCCGAGCGGGCCAAGAAAGTAAAGATTGAAGAAGTCCGCAAACATCGTCAGCCGTAGCAGTTCACGGAAAGGCACCCGCAACCCATACACCCGCACAAACCACCACCAGCGCACCGCCCAGCCGAGAAGCGACAGCCCGCCGAAGAAAAAGGCGACTCCCAGCCAGCCGAACGAGAGGCGCTCCCACTCAAAGTTAACGATCTCCTCCCACCGCGACCGCCGCATCACCCACGCCAGCAACCCGAGGGCAAAGATGATGCGGAGCAGGCGGATGAAGAGGCGCATGGGGAAATTCCACGCTGAATGCGCAGCCTTCATGTTTCAACCCACAAGGCACATGGATTCGTGCCTGCACCGGCTAGACTCTTCCAGCTTGCGGCGGAGAAGACCTGCGCTCCGGTGCGGGCCTCATGCGCTTCCTCGTTCTTCTTTGTCTCGCCTCAATTGTCCACGCTGCTGACCTTCCACAAGCTATCCCTCTTTGGCCGGAGGGCGCTCCAGGTTCCGAGGCACGCAAGACTGAGCCGGAGAAACAGGAAGGCAGCAATGTGGTGAACGTCCACAGCCCATCGATCACGCCCTTCATCCCGACGAAGGACAACACAGGCACGGCTGTCATCATCGCACCCGGCGGCGGGCATTCGAAGCTTTGCCTTGGCCATGAGGGCTACGCGCTGGCCGAGTGGTTCCGCGATCACGGCATCGCGGCGTTTGTACTGAAGTATCGGCTGGCCCGTGAGAAGGGCTCCACCTACACGATTCAGGATCACGCCATGGCAGACACGCGCCGCGCCATCCGCCTGATCCGCAGCCGCGCCGCTGAGTGGGGCGTGCGCACGGACCACCTCGGCATCATGGGCTTCTCCGCCGGAGGTGAACTGGCCGCCTTTGCCGCGATGAAGAATGATCCCGGCCTGCCCGACGCTGCGGATGTGATCGAGCGCCAGAGTTCGCGTCCCGATTTTCAGGCGCTGATCTACCCAGGCACTTCGGGACTCTTTTCCGCCAGCCAGGGCATGCCGCCGCTCTTCATCGCCTGTGGTTACAGCGACCGCCCGGACATCGCCGAAGGCATGGCGACACTGTATTTGAAATACAAAGCCGCAGGTGTGAAGGCCGAACTGCACATCTACAGCGAGGCCGGACACGGCTTTGGCTACAAGCCCGGCACCACGACCGCCGCAGGCAAGTGGCCCGAGCGCTTCGTCGAGTGGCTGACGGACAGCAAGCTCATCGGCGAGACCTCAAAGGCCGCGAGGTGACATGGAGTAAAGGCCCAGAGTGGCCTCGTAGGCATCTGTGGCGTCCATGCGCTTCTTCTCATGACCGGCTCCCCAGGAGTCGGTGAAGATGACTTGGTTCTTCGCCGAGTTGTAGCCGATGACCATGCGCATGTGCCCGCCGCTGACCTGCCCACCCGCTGGCAACGGCGGGTCTTCCTTGTATTGACCGATGCCCAGAGCCCACAGCAGCGGCACACCTTTGTCGGCATGCTCTTTGATGATGCTGGAAAATTCCTTGATCGAGACCCGGCGTTTACGGTTCGAGCCGTAGTAGAACTCGGGATTGATCAGCGGTCTGAACGTGACGCCGAACTTCTGATCCACCTTCGCCAAGCTCTTTTGCATGGCCAGGGCATTGGCACCGCGCTCCACATCCACGCTGAGGATCTGCGCCATCTCATGCTGATCACAGGGGATGCGCATGTACTCGAAGAGCCGCTGACAGCTTGCCGCCACACAATAGCCCTTGGCCCCCTGATCGACCATCGGCACTCCGGCGATGAAGACGTCTCCGCCCGGATCACGTGTGACGTTCTTTTGCAAAGCCATGCGTTGCACACCCATGCTCATCTTCCCCATCGTCCAATCCGCCTGATCAAGGGCGGCGAGTTTCAATCGAAGGAACTCGGGCCTCCCCTGAACTCCACCACTTTGAAAATCATTGTGCTCCAGCAGCGCGATCCCTAGATGCGATGACCATACCCAGGCGATGTTCTTCACGGCTCCACTGCCCGCGCTCATCTGCCGACGCGGCGCCACCTTCAGAGCCTGACCAAGACTCTGCCCGACCTTCTTGAAGAGCGCCTCAAACTCAGTCCCACCCATCTGACCGGAGTCGCCCCGGTTGTAGATGGAGATCGTTGAGCGTGCGGCCATGCCATTCACAAACTCCACGATGGCCTCCTCCACTTTCACCGCACCGGCAAAGAGGGTGAGCTTCGTCTTGGCATCGCTAAACATCTGCCGGGAGAAGCGCGCGCGGTCCTTCGTCGTCGTCAACCATTCAAATTGCGGCAGCTTTTCCTGCTGCGCGACCCGTGGCACAAACATGACCTCAAAATTCTCGGCTGGCGTCTTCCAGAAGGTGCTGAAGTTCAGCAGCGGGTCGAGCTCAGCCGCCAGTTCCACGTCAGCACCGGAAACGGCGGTGGCAGAGAGGATCGCCAGCAGAGCAACTTGGAAGCGTGAAAAATAACCGTGACGTTTCATCACGAGTAGTTTTGCCAAGTCCAGCCAGCACCGACAATCAAGAAAAACGTCTGCCGAAGAAATCTTCTCAGGCGACGACCTCACCATCCTCCGCATCCTCTGCGGGCGGAAGCATGGCAGGAACGAGGGTGGGAGTGTAGCGCGGACGTTGCGGATCTTTTTTCAGACCACCCACGAGGACCACCCGCACGGTGTCCAGAAGGATGAGCAGGTCAAACATGATGCCCGCATGCTTCAGGTAGTAGAGATCATACTCCAGCTTGCAGCGTGCATCCTCGGTGGAAGCTCCATACGGGTAACAGACCTGCGCCCAGCCCGTGAGTCCGGGATGGATCATGTGCCGCTCCTCGTAGAATGGCAGGGCTGCGGCC
>JBIKIA010000232.1:0-7495 GCA_044361885.1 Prosthecobacter sp.
CCCGGCGGTCACGGGGGCGGCCGCGCGGGGGGGCCCATTAGTTCCACAGGGGGTGGTCGCTGTTGGCCTGGGCAGGCTCTGAACACGATGAAAGCCAGATGGCGGCGAGGCCGAGAGAGCGAGCCTCTTCGGTGAGCTGCCGGAAGTTATCTGTGTCATCCTGACAGCTGGTCTCTGCGGCGAGCATCATCAGCTTCAGCGCGCGCTGGCGCAGGCACTGGATGGCGGTGAAGTAGTTCTGCGCTTGCTCCTTAGCTGCCAAGGCTTTTGGTTTGCGCGGACGAATTGGTATGCGCGGTGCATACACGGTTGATCGCAGCAACTCAGGGCTGAGTGTCGGAATAGGTGGGTAGGATAGGGTGCTCATTTGCGTAAAATTGGTTGATGAAAAACTAGGATCAGGCGTAAGCGGCGAGCTGCGTCGAGGTGGCTGAGAAGACGTTACTCACAAGGGTGAGACTTTGTGCCTGGCCCAAATCCTGCCGCTTCGTGGCAAGCCGTGCGGCGCGCTGGAGAACTCGTGAGCGCTGGCTCAGGAAGTCGCCCAGAAGATTAAGCATCTGCTTCTGCGTGAGCTTTACCTTGCTGACCAATGTCGGGGGTTGCCATGTTAGAACATCAGGACGTTGCCAGCACGTCTCTGGAGGAAGCTTACCCTCCGGATAGAGAGAGGGATATTTGCGTGGGCGGCCGGGGCTGCGGCTGGGGGAGACGGTGCGGGTCGCTAACTCGGTGCAGGATTCAGATGCTAATTGGCCTTGGCTTCTAGAGCGTCCTTTGCCCCCAATCTTTCGGGACTGATTTTTTGTGCCGCCATGCGATGATGACTCGTCATTGCTGGTCTGGCAGATGGTTTCGTGGTACATGGGCTGTTGGGTGTGGTGTGTGTTTCAGGGGACGATCATGTCAGCAACCTTCGCCAGGGCGTTGGCGTGGTGGTCAAGCGTGGTGGAGATGCGCGGCTTGCCTTTGAGGGCCTTGCTTCGGGCGAGCTTGCGGGCCTTTCCGGCGTAGGAGCGCAGGTAGCAGGCGGCCAATTGTTGATTGCAGTCGCTCTGAAATTTTTGAGGAAGCTGTTCAGCACAGGGGTTCATGACTGGGGAAGCTGTGAGCTGGGGGTGAGTGGAAAGTTCGGGAGCGGCTGGCCGCCCAGTCTTCCGGTAGCTGGGATGTCGATGAAGCGGGTCGCTCCTCCTGGAAGGTGCCCGAGCGGCAGCGGCAGCTGCGGATGATCAAAGGGTGCTGATCTGCGCCTGACCCGCTCGTCCGTGAGGCTGATCATGAAGGCGACCAGTGCCTCCTTCTCCTCCTCGGTAAGGTACAGGTGGGTGATGTCTGGCGGGATGTCGCGGATGTTTTCATCCCTGAAATCACCACCCCGGTTATAGAACTCGACCACCTGCATCAGAGTGAGCTGGCCACCGTCGTGAAAGTAAGGTGCTGTCAATTCCACATTCCTCAGGATGGGTGTCTTAAAGGCACCGTCTCCAACTGGGGCGAAACGCCCGTCCGCCTTCAAACCAGCAGGAGTCGGAATACCTAGACGACCAGACTGGCGGGTCGTGAAAAGCCTGGACTCTGCCAAAGGTAGGCCAAAAGGATCGTCTGCCCCGATGCCGAGGTCCTGACGGGTGGGGCGCACACCGATGTTATAAAAACCATTGTCATAAATGACGCGCCGGCCCGTGGTGTTTAGAAAGTCACCCACATTGCTGCCAGGATCTGCGGTGGAGGCGAATTCCATACGTTCGATGCGGTCGTCGCGCACTTGACTGACGGCCGCGGCGCTCATTTCAGCGCCAGAGTGGCAGGACACGCACTTGCCCTTACCCAGGAAGACTGACAGCCCCATCTGCTGTTGGGCGGTCAAAGCAGAGTGCTGGCCCTCCATGTAGCTGTCAAAAGGGCTCTGGTCTGAAATCAGGGTGCTTTCATACACCTGCACAGCGAGACCGAAGAAGAGGGCGAAATTCCACGCCATCTGGTTGTAGTCCTGCTCGAGAACTGGCGTGTCTGAGGCGACCAGGCGATGAGCGCGGCCTTCCAGCCTAACCCGCTGGGTACCCTGCCACCACTCGGGCCGGAAGGCACGCATGATCAGATCTCTATAGGTGGCGCTGGTGAGGCCGAGCTGACCAGGGCGGACGAGGGAACCGAGAACACTGTCCTCTGAATGAACACGCTGCCGGGCCAGAGGCTTCAAAGTCAGAAGCTTTTTGCCAATATCGGCAAACCGACGACCGTCTGCAGACATTTCGATGTCACTGAGAGGCGGCCCGACCGCTTGGGAGGCTAAACTGGACCAGGGAAGACGCAGCCGTGCCGGGGTCATGACCGCAGGGTTCAGCGCTCTAAAGACGGCAGCGCTCTCGTCACGACTGCCGAAGGCGTTCACACCGTTAAAGATGTCCTGAGCGCGACCATCCCAAAAGTTGCGCAAATTAAAGACAGCATTGATGACCGAGGGCGAATTTCGAGGTGTCACACGGCGCACGTTCAAGCCTTGGAATTGGAAAACTGAATCCGGGCGTTCTTCACGAACCTCATCCGCACGGCGGGGGCTGGTCTTCACAAAAGTCTCTGCCACCACTCCCTGAGAGCCAACGATGTCCGTGGTGCTGCGCACCAGCTGTGAGCGCCGATTATTTGGATCTGTCAGTCGATGAAAAGGGAAGTCTTCATGACTCAGCGTCGCATTGGCGCCAGCACGCAGGGGGGGGATGGAGCCTCCCTGAGCTAGGAGCGGTGGGGCTAACGTGTTGACTCCGCGGCTGTCAGCGCCTGCATGGTAGTGGCAGGTCGCACATGCGGTTCTTCCATCACTGCCAGCCTGCACATCCCAGAAGAGTGCCTTACCGAGCTGAATGGTGGCTTGGTGATCTGCGATGAATTGATCCAGCTGCGATGGCGAAGGTACTGGCTGACCACGCAGACTCTTCACTAGATTGAATGTCTCTTCAGTCTCCAGGGGTGTCTGACCGTAAATAAAGACGCTCAAATGAAGGCAGGCGTATACCAGCAGCGCCAGAGCGCGGTGCATGAATTGGTGCTGAAAACTGGTTAATCTAATTGTCATATTTTGAATATTTTCAAATAAGCATGGAAATTATAGTCGAGGCAAAAAACAAATTGGGTTAACTCCTTATAATTATTCTAGATCTGTAAACTGCGCGTAATTCGATGAAACAACTGGTTAATGCGGTCTCAAGTTTTGGAGATTCTAGTTATTCACTAAAATTATTGTGAACGCTATTCATTCATTGGGTTACCCCCTTTTTGAATCCGAACTCTTCCAGACGGAGGAGGTCTTAGCGGCTCGGTCTGCCTAACCCCTGCTTCAAAACACATGACGCCGGATGAAGTCCCTGATGGCGGATAACTGATTGTGTGGCAATAAATCTAACTAAGATGCGCTGGCGCTATTTGCGATGGGCCTGGGATGGCAAAAGCAGTCTACTCGACTTGTTAGGTGAAGAGTATTGTCCTTTGATTGTCAGCAACAGCACGACCTTGTTACAAAAAGGGAAATTCTGGCTGTTCTAAACATGCGCACAACCTCGATTCACCCTGTATTTTATTTGGTTAAGCGCCCGCCAGCAAAAACTTCAAGCACAATAAGTGCAAGGAGGGTATCGCTGAGAACGGAGCTGCTATTGTGAGTTGTTTAGAAGAGCCTGATCGCCGTTGCCGCTGATGCCCAAAGCGACTCAGACTTCAGTAAGGTTGAGAACGCTGAAAATCTCGTTGAAGGGGCTGGATGAGGGGCTAGTCCTGACATCCTCCTGAGAGACACCACCGCCGCGATGAAGGACGGTAAGCCGGTGTTTGAGAAGGCACAACGGCGCGCGGGCCTCCGAGCCCGCAGCACTCTGCCAACATCTCTCCTCATTGGTCCCTGCCTTTGCTAGTTAGAGGATCGCCATGATTCAATTGTCCTTGTGTCTAGCAAAGTGGGTTACCGCAATTGTCTTATCGTCGGAGCTGTGCTGACGGTCTTTACTGATATGGATTGAACCACACTCCTTCACCACTGCCTTATTTCAGGGCCTCTTTTCAATGCATTGCGGTTGGGAATCATTTTGGCATCAATGAAACTAAGCTGATCCGGCACTCAAGATTTCCAATTGTTGGTCGTGGAGTTAAACTCGTAAAGACTGGTGCAAGCGCCGGATCTTCATTCATTTCTCATGCAGTCTAATTCTGCGACTGCCACGATTAACGCGCCACACTTTGGTGGCCTAGCTGACTCTTTACATACGGGCGCACTCGAACACATGGCCCGGCTGGCCTGGCGCAACAACGCGCGCTGCATCGGCCGCTTGTTTTGGGAAAGCCTGCACCTCTTTGATGCGCGCACGGCCGTCAGACCGGAGGAGGTGTTTGAGGCCTGCGTGAGGCACCTTGAATATGCGTCCAATGGCGGGCGGATTCGGCCGGCTATCACGGTTTTTGCCTCGGCAGGTCCTGAAGAACGAGGTATCCGCATCTGGAACACCCAGCTCATCCGCTACGCCGGCTACCGCGCGGCGGACGGCAGCGTCCTCGGAGATCCAGATCAGGTCGCTTTTACGACGCGGGTGATAGAAATGGGCTGGCAGCCACCGCGTGACCGCTCCGCCTTTGACGTGCTGCCGCTAGTGGTGGATTTCCCCGGCCACGCGCCGCGTAGGTTCGAGCTGCCAAGGCACGCGGTGCTGGAAGTGCCTATTTCGCATCCCGAGTTCGATTGGTTTGCCGACCTGGGTCTGAAATGGCATGCGGTGCCTGCCGTCTCCGATCGGGCACTGGTGGGAGGTGGACATCGTTTCACCGCCGCGCCGTTCAGCGGTCATTACATGGGCACCGAGATCGCGTCGCGCAACTTCGGCGATGAGGGCCGTTACAACCTGCTTCCCATCATCGCTGAGCGGATGGGGATTGATCGTTCCAAGCGCAGCCTGCTGTGGAAGGACCGCGCCCTGGTGGAGATCAACACCGCTGTGCTGCATTCCTTTCAAAAAGCGGGGGTGGCCATCGTCGATCACCACACCGCCTCCGCCCAGTTCATGCAGCATGTGGCGAGGGAGGAACAATGCGGCCGCAAGGTGCCCGGCGACTGGTCGTGGCTGGTGCCGCCAATGTCCGGCTCCGCCTGCCCGGTCTTCCACCGCTACTACGAAGAGGCCCGCCCCGAACCGGCTTACGTCGAACAGGAGCGGCCCTGGTGAATGGACGGTTTAGTTCGATTGCGAAATGATCGAGAATGCCTGCGGCAACCATTGCAGGAGCAAAGCATGAACCCACAGAAAAGTCGTCAACATGACCACGATGACCAGAGCGCGAAAGATTATCTCGTTTCGGCTTAGAATTGGGGCTTGCGTGACTTGTTTGGATTGCATCGAAATAAAGTGGGGAAATACGATTAATCAACGAAATTTTCGATTCTATTAAAACCATCCGCGAAAACGGATTTCCAAAACAAGTATGGGTTAACCCATTTATTTGAATATCACGCATTGGTTCTCGCAAGAGTTGGGTTAACCTCTTCTTTTTAACCAAAACTCATCAAGACTCATGTACGGAATGGTCAACAAAGCAGTCCAGGATTTGATCGTCACAATTCATGGCGAGGAGGTGTGGGAGAAAATTCGGCAGCAAGCAGGTGTGGAAGAGGAAATGTTCATTTCTGACGAACCCTACCCGGATGACATCACCTTTCGACTGGTGGCGGCCGCTTCGGCGGTTCTGGCTGTTCCAGCGGAAGTAGTTCTGAATCAATTCGGTCGCTGGTGGATCCTCAAGACAGCCAAAGAGGGCTACGGGCACCTCATGAAGGCGGGCGGCAGGTCACTCGGAGAATTCCTGGTGAAATTGCCAAACTTTCATACACGCATCGTGATGATGATGCCATCATTGAGACCGCCGGAGTTTGAGTGTTCCGACGTCGAACAGGATTCCTTGCGTCTGCACTATCGAAGCCATCGGCGTGGCCTGTCAGCGTTTGTGATTGGTCTGTTGGACGGCCTCGGGGAAATGTTTGCGACGCCGGTCACCATTTGCCATGAGCAACGGCAGGACGAAGGGGCGGATCATGATGTCTTTCTGGTGAGTTGGAAGGCATGAATCAGTATCGAACCCAAATGATGACATCCCCCGATCTGTCATGGCCTTTGCTGGAAGAATGCTTTCCGTTCGCCTTTGCGTGGGACAGCACGGGCAGCATCGTCAAGGCGGGTGCGTCAGCGCGGAGGCTATGCCCTGAATTAGCACAGCCCTGCGCACTGCAGGATGTATTCGAATTAAAGCGCCCTGCTGGGAAACTGACCTCCCAATGGCTCGGGGAGAATCGAGGAAAGCTGCTCCTGCTCGAACTGAGGTCCCATGGCGTGCTCATGCGCGGCCAGGTTTTGCAGCTGCAGTCCTGCGATCTTGGAGTCTTCGTCGGGACTCCTTGGCTGAATTCTCCAGATGATCTTGAACGCCTGGGGCTTAGCCTGACGGACTTTGCCCCACACGATTCGGCGCAAGACCTTCTGCAGATGGTGCAGGTGCAACGCCGCGTGAACCAAGAACTTCACGAACTCAATGCCAGACTTAAAAGGCAGCGTCAGATGCTGGTCGAAAGGGAGGCTGAGACGCGCAAGCTAGCCATGGTGGCAGAACGCACCGACAATGCGGTGATCCTCGCCAATGCTCTGGGTGAAATCGAATGGGTGAATTCGGGGTTTGTGCGAATGACGGGATGGAGCCTCGACGAAGTGCGTGGCAAACGGCCCGGCTCCTTCCTTCAGGGGCCACATACAGGCCTGTTTGTGGCTCGTGACATGGGGACACGAGTTCGACAGGAGCAGGGGTTTCACACGGAGATCCGCAACTACCGCAAAGACGGCACCAGCTACTGGGTGGACATCGAAGTGCAGCCGATCTTGGACGCTGGCGGACAAGTGACCCATTTTATGGCCTTGGCGACGGACATCTCTGAGAGGAAGCGTCAGGAGACGCACCGCGGACTGGAAACTGCCGTAGCCACAGTGATGGCGAGCGCTCTGGAACTCGATGGTGCCGTGCCTGCCATCCTCCAAAGCATCGCATCACAGCTGGGATGGGTCCTAGCTGGATGGTGGACACTCGATGCAGGTGGACAGCATCTGCGTATATCGGAGTTCTGGAGTGCAGAAGGAAGGCAATTGGAGCCTTTCATCGCCACGGGCAAAGAGCTTAGACTGGGCCCGGGCGAGGGACTTCCGGGACGCACTTGGAGCACGGGAAGTAGTCACTGGATCACGGACGTTCAGCAGGATCGCAATTTCCCAAGAGGCCGTGCGGCGGCAGCATGTGGCATCGGGGCGGCGCTGGCGTTTCCCGTCAAGGTGGAGGGAGAGTTCCGAGGCGTGATGGAGTTCTTTAGCCTGCATCTGGATGCGCCTGACACCGGCCTGCTCGAAACCCTGAACAACATCGGGGTGCTTGTAGGGTTGATGCTGGAGCGTCTGGAGACGGAGAAGGCGCTTCGGAA
>JBIKIA010000015.1:0-23981 GCA_044361885.1 Prosthecobacter sp.
ATCATCAAAAACCATGCTCCGATCGTGAAGGAGCAGTATGAAAAATAGGAGGACCAAAGAGATGCAGACCTTCCCAAGGTTTCCACTCGAGTTGAGAATAGCCGCATCTTCGGTGCCCCTATTATCATAGCTTGACCGCATTGCTCAGCCCAGCTTCGCGCCCAGGCGCTTGAGCATGGCTTCGAGCATCTGGCCGTACTTGATGTAACTGTCGTACTGCTCCTTGGCTTTTTGTTCGGGGGAGAGATCGTCGGCGGCACCGGCGCCGTGGAAGACGACGGCGACGTGGGGCTCGATGCTGATGTAGCCGGAGTAGCCGGTGTCCACGAGATCCTTCATGATGCGCTCGGTCTGGCCTTCGCCTTCACCGGGGAAGGTATAGACGGCGTCGTTTTTGGTTTTGTCCCAGATGCCGTCTTTGACGTGAACGTGGGCCATGAAGGGCTTCACGGCCTGATACATTTCCCAGGAATCCTGCTTGTGGCCGGGGCGGTCGCGGTCGTCGATGAAGACGGGGTTGCCAGTGTCAAAGACCCACTTCATGCCGGGCACAGCCTCGGCCATGCGCTTCACATAGGTGGGGCTCATGCCGCCCCAGTTCATGCAGTTTTCATGCACTACGGTGAGTCCTGCATCGGCGAAGCGCTTGTTAATCTCATTCATGCGGTGGATGCGCTCAGGGGCGAACTGCTCCTCCAGATCTTTGCCGTCGGCGTCCTTGCACACGGCGTAGCTCATGACTCGGATGAGCTTGGCACCCAGCCTCTGCATGCGGGGGATGGCGCGGCTGATCTCAGCCTCGGTGATGCTGAAGTCATCGGCGATTTTCTTCGCCCAGTTGCCAATGAGCGAACCGAAGCCGCTGACCTTCATGCCTTTCTCTTCAAGGCGCGCCACGACCTTTTCGAAAACGGCGTCTGGGATCTCATGCAGGTTCCCTTTCACGCCGTCGAACTCGACGCCACGGGATTCGATGCTGTCCCAGCCAAGTTCCTGGTGGGCCTGGATTTGCACATCAAGAGGTGCGCCTGCTTCGTCGGAAATGCCGGTGAGTTTGATCATGGTTGGTAAGAGGTGGAGGTCTCCTCTGCTGATAACCAGCGCAGCATTTCGGGTCAAGTCATTGTGCCAACTCCCCTGAAGACCTGTTACCTTTTTTCAAAGATGGCTGATTGTTAAATCGAGTGGGTGGCCTATAAAAGGCGCGCCCAACACTCAACGCCCCCGTGAAGATATTGCTCCACTCCATCCTCTGTCTCCTGGTCATCACATCCGCTGCATCGGCTGTGGTGCCACCCTCCTCCCACATCGGTGGCTACGAAGCGCTGCTCTATCAGACGGACGAAGCCACCGGCACTCCGGCTGGGTTTATCTCCCTCACCGTCGCCACCACGGGGAAACTGAGCGGCAAGCTGACGACGGACGAAAACAAGACTTATCCTTTCACGGGCACTTTCGAATACGACGCAGGTTCAGACACGGCCACCACGACACCAGCTCTCATCACCATCGCTCGTGGCACACTGCCAGCCCTGAGTTTGTCTCTGGCACTGAAAAATAACGGTCAGACTCTGGAGGCAACCGTCACCGCCGCCGGTGTTCCAAATCGAGTCGCCACCACCGGGGTGAAACTCTCCCCCAAAACCAAGCTCGCCCCGGCAGACTGGGCGGGCAAATACACCCTCGCCTTCACCCCTTCTGGAACGGTCACCAGCGGTCCAGAGGGCTCCAGCTACGCAGGTGGCGTGGTGGACTCCGCCGGCACTCTGAAGATCGCAGGAAAGCTATCTGACGGCACCACCCTCACGGGCACGCTGCTCCCCGATGCCAACCGTGGCTACCGCACCTACCTCAATGTGCTGAAACGCCCCGGCAGCTACTTTGCAGGCAAGATCAACCTCGTCGCCCGCGTCGGTGAACCCGGATTCCATGTCGTCACGGCCACAGCACCAGCGGCTGACTTCTTCTGGAACAAACCCGCGCTGGGAGCCACGAAGGACAAAGCTTACCCACTCGGCTTCGGTCCGCTGAAACTGCTGCTGACCATGGAGCCGTGGGTGCTGCCAGCCAAAGGTCAGACGCTTGCCAATCTGCTGGGCATCCTGACTCCCGATAACACCTTCCAGTTCGACTTTGATTTCTCAGGCGCTGGTCTGGATCTCGCCAAATACGCCGGGTTGCTTCCCAAGAAGCTCACGCTTGATGCGAAAAACCTGCTCATCCCTGTCTATGGTGATGGCTTTTCCCCAACGACAGCAGCCCTTTGGGCCAAGATCTGGACTGGGAAGGTGGACCCACTCACAGGCATCTACACTGGCACGCTGACGCTTGAAGATCTCCTCGATCTCGATGGCGCTGGCAACAAACCAGCCGCCGTCATCAAACGCAAAGTCACCTTCCAAGGCGTACTCTTCAACACTCTGGATGCCCTCAAGCCCTTGGCCGCCGGTAATTTCCTCCTCCCACCTCTGAATGCCAAACTCGAAACCATCCTCGCTGGTGACATCGAACTTGGAGACGTTCTCGAAATCTTGGGTCTCGGCGCTCCAGACCCCAATGCCATCTTCCCCGGCATCCCCGGAAGCTACACCATGGTCCTCGACGCCGAACCCACCGATGCATCGCGTGACGCTGATGGCTCTGGTGGGGTGGTCTTCACCACTTTCATGAAGAACCTTCCAGCGGCGGGCTCCAATTCCACCTTCTCGATCACGCCCAACCTCGGGAGCCTGACATTCAATGGCAAGACTCTGCCACTGATCGCTGATGGCCGCCCGCTCCACCTGATCTACAGCAACGTCTATAGTTCCATCAAAGACAGCATAACCGTCACAGTGACTATCAGCCAAGTCACCGGACTCCCCAGCCATGTCTCACTCTTCTACACCCAAGTCCTGAGCGGCAAGGTTGGTGGAAGATCTGTCCCTTTGCCTGCCCTCGCCGTTTATCCGAGCAATCAGCCTCCCATAAAGGTGAAGTAAAGCTGGGAAGTACTCCTTCAATCAAAAGCCCTCTGCTGATTATCAGCAGAGGGCTTTTTCTTGGGCTCAAATCTGACTCCAGAACACTCAGCGGAAATACCCCGTCACCTTCAGCTTCCGGCTGAAGAGCTTATCTCCAGCGGCCACGAAGAGGAGGTCGTGATCTTTGCCGGCAAACTCGCAGCTCACCACCTTTCCATCAGCCACGGGCTTCGAGATGGTGCCTGCCAGACGCCCGGCGGGATCAAAGATCTGGATGCCGAGTTCCGTGGTGACAAACACGCGCCCCATGGACTCCGTCGTCGCGCCATCACCTGCGGCAGACTCTTTGCCCACTGGCAGCCACATCGTCATGAAAGGCGCGCCGCCGGTCAGCGTGCCATCGTCCTCGATCCGCCAGGCCCACACATGCTTCCCACCGTATTCGGAGGCGAAGAGCGTGCGTTCATCAGGTGAGATCGTGATGCCGTTTGGCTTCACCACGCGGCCCTGATCCGCCACGATGTGCTTCTTGTCCTTCGTGATGAGGTGGATCATCTGCGTGGGTGTCTCGGTGAAGTAAAGGTTCCCCTTTTTGCTCACGACGAGATCATTGCACTTCACGCCGGTGAGCAGCACCTCCACCTCGCCCTTCATGGTGATGGCGATGATGCGCTGCTCCTTGTTGTGGCAGGCGTAGAAGCGGCCATCCGTCCCGATTTGCAGACCGCTGATCCCAGGGAGGTTGTCGAGGAAAAGGTCCACTTTCCCCGTCGCGACATCCCACTTGTAGATGCCCTTCCCTGCCTTCACATCCGTGAAGAAAAGATTCCCCGCAGCATCGACGCAAAGCCCGTCGGTAAAGGCATAGCCAGAGGCTGCCTCCTTCCACGGTTCAGAGTCGATGAGATACTCGTGCAGGGAGGTATCCTGGGCAAAAAGAGTGGCGGCGAGAAAAGCAAAGGCAAGCAGGGTGGATTTCATGAGCACAAAAGGTCGTGATTTGAAGCAGGTGATTTGAGCTGGGCGATTCACTTCTTCCAGAGCCAGCGCAGCGTGTCCGGCAGCATGGCAGCGCCGTGTTTGCCATTGTGGGTGCCTTCACCGAGCACGAACTGGTAGTCATAACCCGCGAACTTCAGCGCAGCCGCCATGTCCTGGTTCGCCAGCGGCCAGTTGCCGAACTGGTTGTCGAGGTCGTTCCGACCATCCTGAAGGAAGACCTTGAGCGGTTTCTTGTCTGTCTTACGCACCAGCGCTGCATACACATGCCCGCCGCGGATGTTGGTGAAGCTGCCGATGTGGCTCACGACTTTGCGGAACTCATTCGGACGCTCCCAGGCCACGGTGAAAGCGCAGATACCACCGCTGCTGTTTCCACAGATGGCCCGTTCATCGGGATTCGTCGTGAGATTGTAGTCCTTCGCCACAGCGGGCAGGATCTCCTCCATCAGGAAGCGCGCGTAGAGATCGCCCAGCGAGTCATATTCAAAGCTGCGATTGCTGCGCGGCTTCTCCTTCGGGTCACTCGTCGAGAAGACACCCGGCTGGATGAAGATGCCGATGGTCACCGGCATCTCGCCTTTGGCGATGAGATTGTCGAAAACGACCGGCGCGCGGAACTGCCCGTCGCGCTTCACGAAGCCCGCGCCATCGCAGAAGACCATCACGGCGGCGGGTTTGCCCTTCTTGTACTGCGCTGGCACATAGACCCACCAGTCACGCGTCGTGCCGGGGAAGATCTTGGAGTCCTTCCAGACCGGCATCTGGATCACCTCCCCCTTGGGCACGTCCGCCTTTTCCTGGGAGTCCGGCCCGAGCACATACTGGTCATCCTGTGCTGCCGCACGAAGCGGCTGATGGGCGATGGAACAAAGAGCGATGGCGGCAAGACAGATGGAGAGTCGTTTCATGAGTGCGGTGGGCCAGACGAAACGCTCCCTGCCAGCACATGTTACAGGGCATCAGCCAGGGCTCGATTGGGTGAAAATTCCCGTTTGGAAAAGCCAATGCCTCGCCTAGTCTGGCAGCGGGTCGGCCGGAGTGGTCGCTCGTCGGTCCAGCTTCGGCTGGGCGCGGACGAGAGGAAAGTCCGGACACCGTAAGGCAGCGTGCCGCGCGCAAGCGTTGGAGGTTCTGGGGCAACCCAGGGCAATGGAAAGTGTCACAGAAAACAAACCGCCTTCTGGCAACAGAGGGTAAGGGTGAAAAGGCGGGGTAAGAGCCCACCGCTCCGACAGTAATGAAGGAGGCATGACAAACCCCACGCGGTGCAAGACAGAACAGGAGAAACGGCCCGCCTGGCCGCAAGTCCCCGCAAGGGGATGGATAGCTCCGGGTAATAGTCGCATCCTGCGTGAGCAGGAGACGGCTCCGCGAGGAGTCGCCAGATAAATGACCACGCCGGAGGCCGAAAGGCCGAGGGCACAAAATCCGGCTTATGAAGGCCGACCCACTCTTCTCCTTTCTCATCGCCACCGGTGAAACGCCCAGCCCCCGCCGCCAAACCTCCGCCTCTGCCCGATGATCCGCTCTCGGCGGCCTTCCTTGAGTTCATGGAGGTGGAGCGGCGCTCCTCACCCCGCACGCTGGAGAACTACGACCACGCGCTCAGCGAGTTCCGCCGACGTCACAAGGCTTTCACCACCTGGCAGGACCTGAGCGCCGATGACTTCCGCCAGTATCTCTTCGAGCAAATGAAGCGCGACCTCGGCCGGGCCACCATCCGGCTGCACTTCGCCGCCCTGCGCTCCTTTTTCAAATGGCTCACGCGCCGCCAGGGCTGGAAGACGAATCCCCTGCTCGATGTGCAGCTCCCGAAGCAGGAGAAAAAACTCCCCGTCGTGCTCACACTCACCCAGGTGGATGACATGCTCTCTCTGCCGATGAAACTGCCCAAGAGCCCGCGCTCCCCCGCCTGGGGACCCGAGCGCGATGCCGCCATCCTGGAGCTCTTTTACTCCACCGGCATGAGGTTGGCCGAGCTGGCTTCCATCAATGTCGATGACGTGGACGCCTACAGCGACACCATCCGCGTGATCGGCAAAGGGCGCAAAGAGCGGCTCCTCCCCGTGGGCAGTCCCGCCATGCTGGCCATCCAGCGCTACCGCCAAAAAGCCGGCGTCCACAGCGGCCCCCTCTTCCTCAGCAAACTGCGCAAACGCATCACCAACCAGGCCATCGCCGATGTCGTGGACAAATACTGGAAAGCCAGCGGCATGCCCATCCACGTCACCCCGCACAAACTGCGGCACAGCTTCGCCACCCATCTGCTGAACAACGGCGCGGATCTGCGCAGCGTGCAGGAGCTACTCGGCCACGCCAGCCTCAGCACCACGCAGATCTACACCCATGTCTCCACCCAGCGCATGAAGGAAGTCTATGAGGCCGCCCATCCACGGGCTTGATGGTTTTAAGCCTGCGAGCCTTACTTGCCGAGCACCTTGCGCAGCACCGGCTCGAAGATGTCTGCCTGGCGCATGAAACCGAGATCGCTCGCATGGGAGGCATCCGTCGCCCCCTCGGTGTCGTCGCCGTAAAGACTGTCGCCGGGGATGTAGGACAATCCTTTCACGCCCTCCTTGATCAGCGTGTCATAAGCAGCCTTCAGCGCCGCGTGGTTGTCTGTGTGGAATTGATGCTTGGCAGGCGTGATCCAGTCATTCGTGAAACGACGATCTTCCACGAGCACGATCGGCGTCTCCGGCTTCGCCGCGCGGAGTTGCTTCACCAGCGGCACACACTTCGCGCTCACATCCGCAGGCTGCATGTTTGGCAGACAATCGATGACATAAGCGGCGGCATCGATCTGAACGAGGTACTCGCCGACTGCCTTATCCATGCGGCCATTGCCGGAAAAACCGAGGTTCACCACCGGCGTGTCCAACCGACGTCCCAGGATCCCCGTGTGAACCATGCCCGGACGGCTGGCGCAGGCACCATGCGTGATGCTGGTGCCGTAAAAGACGACCGGCTTGACGCGCGGGGCCAGACCTTCGAACTTGCTGCCCTTAGCCACACCGATCTTCAGGAACTCGGCACCATTATAGAGCGGCAGATAGGCCGCGTATTCACGTTCGCCAGGAGCCAGACCTTTGATGAGCTCCGCCTTCACTTCCTGCGTAGCGGGCCGCGTCACCTGCACCCACTTCCATTTCCCATCCTTGTCCCGAGCATAGAGATCCACTCCGCTCACTCCTGTGGCCGGCATGTGCGGCATCCCGAGATTGGTCTTCATTACCTTGTAGTGCACATGAATGGCCTGGGCGTCCGTCTTGAAGCGCACCATCATGCCAGCGCTATCTCGGCTCAGACTCCAAACCGCAGGCGTCACCTTGCCCTCGGCACTCGCTGGCAGACGATCAAACCAACGCTTCCGTTCCTGATCCGGCAAAATGCGCCCCTCGACTCCCCACTGAGTCACATCATGCCAGTCGAGGTTTTCAGCCGCCGCCTTGTTCACCCCCATCGCAGGATCGAGTTTCGAAACGTCCTGTGCCTTCTGCGCGAAGGAGACACTGGCTAAAGCAAGGAAAAGGAGGCAATGAATGTGATGCATGAGCGGGAATGTTTGTTGGTTGGAAAAGTCATTTTTGACGTGGCCGGACTCAGGCGAGCTTTCCAGCCGTAGGCAGGTCAAGCCTCACTCTACGCCCCCGATTTATAATTCTTCTTATTTTCGGTGGCTTGCCATGAAGCGCTGTGGGTAAAATGTCGAGGTAGGACAGCGTTGGTTGCCACTCTCTTGGCTTTAGGACAGTCATGGACACGCTTGAACCATGTGTTGACCGCATCCCGGACCGCCCTTATACATAGCACGTCAACACTGACTGGGGGCGTCCTGGTTTCGACGGGTAGTCTGCGGTCGGGGTGGCATGCCGAGGATGATTCGTTGGCCTCGTAAAAAATCGAATCAAACAAACAACAGCAAACTCTTCTGAGCTAGCTCTCGCGGCCTAAGCCCCGCGACATCTTCGAGGCAATGTCTGGTAGCCTCGAAGATGACACCACTAGGCTGGCTGGCTGATCGGGCGACCGGATCGAAAGCGAGATTTAACAGGACGCTGGGTGAACGGGATTCTGCAGACGGAAGCCCCTCACCGAGATTAAATCATCTGATAAGCATGTAGAAGCCTCGGCTTATGGCCATTCGGACAGGGGTTCGATTCCCCTCGCCTCCACCACCTTGATTTTCAACGAGTTAAGGTGGTGGAATGGGGAAGGTAAGACACAGGGTAAGACAATGACGCCAATAACTTTGGCCGGGGGAGGGGGCGCGGGATACGAACTGGCGCGGTGCCTTCATATCCATTCTTGGAGGCAAAAAAATTTGCCATTGGCGGCGCTGGCGGGGTGAGATCGAGCCGGAAGAAGGGAGAGACTCTCTCTTTCTTTCTCTCTGAGTCTTGGCTCGCTGCTTTCTTCTTTCCATCCAATCTCCCCCAAGAAAAAAGGATGGATGGAGTGCCGTGACATGGGCGATATTCTCAAAGCTTATGAAATCTCCGCTCGTCGCTCTTTGCCTTATCATCGTGGCCCTCGCTGCTTTGCTACTACGCTACGACATCACTCCGGCAGCAGTGCCTCTAGCAGGCGGGCGTGATGTAGCACTATGTGTGCGTCTGGATCGCTGGACGGGCGCTGTGCATGTGGGCCGCCAGATGACCGTCGGCCAGGATCACGGTCCGCAAATAGTGGGCTGGATCTGGGAACCAATGGGTGCAGATCTGGAAACGCTGGGGAAAACCTACCGTGAGAGTCTTTCAGCTAAGTGAAGTGTCCCTCTGGGTGCCACTTTCCCCAGCCTTCGCGGAGATCACCGCCGCCCGTCTTTCCATGCCTCCCGCGCCGCACTGGATAACACTGATGGGTGTTCTTGCATCCGTGCGAGCGTGCAAGCATGTTCTGGCAGTTCAAGACTTCCGCATGGCGCTGGATGGCCTAGAGAACGAATCGGTAAATAGACCAATCCAATCACCATGTTTGATCCTCGCAATTCTACGACAGATCAATATAGAGCCGACTGGAGCCTTTCGGATCAATCAAGCCAAGCCTTGGCATTGGCTCAGTTGGCTCTCACGATGGCTAAAGCGACGCCTGGTAGTCAAACAAACCTCGTAGAGGATGCCACACGCTGCTTACCCGGTGCGCATCGCTTGTTGAGGCGTGCCCTTGCAATCATCCACGAAACCCCTTTGGACGAGGAAGATGTGCCAGAAGAAAAATTCTATACTTATGACGAGCTATGCAGCGGAGAGACAAAAAGCGATTTGCTCGTTGGTAGGCTCGCTTGGAAGCCATTAGCCAAGGAGGGGAGCAGATTCCGAAAGCTCCTCAGCGAGTATGCTCAAGCAACTGTGGAACGTGATCTAAAATCACAAAGGCCACTCATCGACGAACAACTTTGCGACATCGTTGTTTCATTTGAGGAGGGCAAAGAAGATCACCGCGCATCGCTCATCGGCTATATATCCGATCAGCAATACCCTACCCCAAATCGCCTTACCCACAACGAGGCTTGTGATCTCGTGAATACTGCGTGCCGACGTATGCCGAAGGATGGCAAACGAACCATGCAATGGGCGGAGAAAATTATAACTGAAGGCGCTGCGCGCATTGCAGATCATCGTTATAAATGCTGGATGGCAGAGTCTAAAGAGGGGGGCTTGTCCGAAGATTTTGTGGCACGGCTTATTAACTTTCGGTCTAGCCGTGACAGATTGAAAGGCAGTCGGCCAAATAAGAGGGCCTGATTTTGTTAGCCCAAGTCTGGATTTTCTGCGCAGATTTCTGGACTATCTGAATGCAGTTCAGTTTTAACTTTGCCAAAATCGAGTTGGGATAGACTCCTAGATTTGCGCGCTATCAGTGTCCGCCGACATGCAAACCCATCGGCGACATCAATCAGCGAATCAGGCCAAGGACGGACCTTTTTCGATCACTACAAGCCGTCCATCAGTGGCAGGAAATCTGCCGCATGGCATGGAACAGCGCTTTGATCCTGCGCCCATTGCCGAGGCTGAGTTCCTCCGCCTGCCATCGGCGAAAGGCCGGTGCCGATTCACTGGCTTGAGCCGTTCTGGCCTTGTCTCTGCGGCGAAGGCGGCGAGTGCCTTCATTTCGGTGAGACTGCCGGGGCGTATTCGTGGCGCGGTGCTCATCGACAAGACACGGCTTGTCGATTTTTTGAGAGGCCAAGCCGATGCTGGAAAGGGGGGCTGCGAGTGATGAACTGGCAATTTTGGAAACAAGGTAGCAAGGCTGCGGCGGCGCGCCGCGAGATCGAAGCCCTGCGCAGAGCGAACACGAACGCCCAAGCGCGGATCATGGCGCTTGAAAAGGAAAACGCGGAGGCTTGGGAGGTGCTGGCGTTCTTGTGGAGCCAGCATGAATGCCCTGACACGGCTTTCTTTGCGCGATTGCGCTTCATGCTGTCGCCGCTGGCGGACAAACTGAAACGACTCACGGAGATGAGGAAGGAGCTACGCCGATGAACTCGCAACCAACGATTGCCGAGCTGAAAGCACGGCTGCGGATTGATGAGGCGTGGCGGCTTCTTCATCTTCCCGGAGATCCAACGAAGTGCTGTAAAAGCCCATTCAGGCCGGATGAACGGCACGCTAGTTTCAGCATTTACGCGGAGAACACGCGGGCAAAGGATCACGCGACGGGTGAGACGTTTGACGTGGTGGACATCATCAAGAAGGCGCTGGATTGTGACACGGCGGGCGCTGTGCGGTGGATGAGGGAGCAGACAGGCGAAGGCCGCGAACTGCCACCGATGCCGACACGGCGCGAGCCAGAGCGCAAGGCGAAGCCGTGGCCGGCGATGAGGCGCGGGACGGCGGAAGAACTGGAGGCACTGGCGCGGCTGCGGGCGCTGCCGGTGCCTGCGGTGAGGCTTGCGGATGAGCGCGGCTTTCTCGTCTTTGGGGTGCAGTGGGGCCGGGCTTTCTGGTGCATCACAGATGCGGCGCGGCGCTGTGCGGAGATTCGCCGCATGGATGGCGAGCTATGGCCTGGCTTTGGTGAGGTGCCACCGCGCAAGGCACACTGCTACGGGGATAAGACATGGCCGGTAGGACTCGCGGAGGCGGAGGCCGTCGCGAATCTTATCCTCGTGGAAGGTGTGGGCGATTTTCTGGCCGCTCATGCCATCATAGATGGCGAAGGCCGGGCCGCTGATGTGGCGGCGCTGTGCTGTCTGGGCGCGGCGGTGAGTTTGACGCCAGAGGTAGCGCAACGCCTCGCAGGAAAGCGCGTGCGTATCATTCCTCAGATGGATGAGCCGGGCCAGAAGGCGGCGCGTCTCTGGGCGCGAAGTCTGCGAGATGCTGGCGCGGTGGTGGATGGCTACTCACTGGCGGGAATCCATGATGAGGCAGGCCAGCTCATCAAAGACTTGGGCGATGTGTTCGCAAAGGCGAGCGCGGCAAGTCTGCGGGTGAATCCTCAACTGATGGAGGTTTGCCCATGAGTGCGACGACGACGAAGGGCAAGCGGGCCGGGCCGTATGAGGTGCTGAGCGATGAAGAGAAGGCAGTGGAGGGCGAAGCGGCAAACAAGGCTTTCCATCCTCCATCACTGGAGAGTGGAAATGGAAAGAAGAAAGGTCGCGAGACGGAGACACCCGCGCCACCGTATGAGTTGTTAGACGTGCGGGCTTTACTCTCTTATGTGGAACAGCCGGGAGAGGTGCTGTGTGGTGATGCCGTGCTGGAGGTGGGAGAGTTCGCAATGCTGTTCGGTTTTCCATCGGTGGGGAAAAGCTGGGCCATCATGGACTTGATGGCAAAGGCGGCATGGGGGCGCGGGCGCTGGCTGGGCCATGAGATCAAATGCCCGTTTGCTACGCTGTGGATCGGTGATGAAAACAACAAGCGCCGTCTCTCGAATCAACTGAAGTCATTGCACGCGGCAGGTTTGCTGCCCGATGATTTCGAGAAGTGGATTTTCATTACCGATGTGCCGGAGACGATGGACGTGGGAGACGCTGCTTTTGTGGCGCATACGCGGCGGATCGTGGAGGAGAAAGGAATCAAGCTGGTGATTCTGGACACGGTTTCGAGTGCGGTGGTGGATGAGACGGCGAAGGACTTCTCATTCATGTTTCGCGGCATGAAGGCGATCAACTACGGGCTGTCAGTGCGCCCGTGCTGGATGCTGGTGCATCATCGCCGCAAGCCCAAGAGTGAGGACACGGAAGGCAACGGAAGGCTGCACGCGATCAGCGGGCATCAAGTCTTGAGGCGCAAGCCGCGCACCATCATCGAGCTGGAGCGTGTCACGGAGCAATCAGGAGACAGGCGAGTGGTGGCAACGCTGCTCAAGAACTCCAACGGCAAGAGCGAGGGGGAGAAGCACGCCTTGCAGCAGACAGACAGAGGTTTTGATGAGATCGAGAATTTTGATTTCTCGGAGTGTGCTGGGGGCGGCGGCGGCGCTGGCGGGCACAATGAAAAAATCACCGAGAAAAACATTCGCGAGTTGTTCGACAATGGCAGCGTGCGCTACGCGAAAGGCGATGCCGTGCGGCGGCTGATGAAGCTGGCGGAGTGCAAAGACAAGGCGGCGTATGCAGCTCTTTCAGGCAATGGCCGGTTTGCTCATCTGCTCAAGATCGAGGGAAAGGAAATCGGGATGGAAGCGGCCCCGTGGGAGGAGGCGGAGCAATGAGGGCGGGCGTGGATTCTTTGGGCAACGGCGGGCGTGATTCCATCCAAAGCGATCACTGGAGAGAGTGAATGGAAAGAAGAATGACGGCGCTGGATGGGTGCCGAAAGTTTGTCCGGTGTGTATTCAAATAATCACTGCGGCGGAAATGAACGAAAATCCAAGGCTGGCGGGCGATAAAAGGGGCGACATGTGTGTATTTAAATAATCTATTGATTAAATGAATACAGTTGGTATTGTGGAACAATTCCAAACCACAACGCCATGAAACTGATACCCGCCGCCATCCTTGTCCGAGTCTCCACCAACAAGCAGGAAACACAGCGCCAGAAGCACGAGCTAAAGGCCGTGGCAGAGGCGAAGGGCTGGGAGGTGGTGGAAGTATGCGAGGAAACCATTTCAGGCAGTGCCGACAAAGACGACCGCCCCGGCCTGATGAGAATCGAAGAACTGGCACGGGCGGGCAAAATCAAAAAGGTGCTCGTGCATGAGATTTCCCGCATCGCGAGACGGCCAAGTGTGGCTCATACCTTCGTGGAGACTCTGGAGCAGTGCGGCGTTTCCCTTTACTGGCACGCGCACAGTATCGAGACGCTACTCTCTAACGGGAAGCGCAATCCAGCGGCAGCTATCATGCTGGCCTTACTGGCGGAGATGGCACGAGCCGAGAAAGAAACACTCGTGGAGCGCATCAAGAGCGGGCTGGATGAGGCACGGCGTAAAGGGGTGAAGCTAGGCAGGCCGGAAGGCTCCAGCCTTGAGACGGCGGAACTCGTGGCGAAGCACGCGGACATTGTCCGCGCCTTGAAGGCAGGCCAGAGCGTGCGCAATGCGGCCAAGATCACGGGCAAGGGTGCCAGCACCGTGCAGCGCGTGAAAGCGGCGCTGGCGGCGTGAGGAGCGATTCTGAGCGGCGGGCGGGAGAGATGGAAAGAATCTCTGCGATCATGGCCGGGAAGATATGAACGGCGGTAGTGCCAACGTGTGCGGCTGTAGTATCAAAAAAGTGGGAACGCTCGGCGGGGCCATGCTGCGGTAACATAAAAGTGGCAGCGCCAGCCATACGACAACTCAAGTCAGAGCGGGCCATCTATCCCGCCTGATGCTGTGGAGCAGTTCAACAGGGCATTGCACCTTGGGGCGCTGTTCAGAGTGCTGTAGAATGGATTCCGGGGCGCGGAAAATCTCGCATTGTGCGCCCATCAAAGCACAGGCATCGAGGCGGCGGCTTTGTTGAGAGCTTCCTCGCCCACGCTGGTATAAAGCTCGGACATCTGGGCCGACTCGTGACCGATGAGCTTTTGCACGACTGCGGCGGGAATGCCTGCCTCCTTGAGCAGTGTGACGGCTGTATGGCGCAGGCTGTGGAATGAGAGGCTTTCGTTTTCATGCCTGCCCCCGCGCCCTTCGCCAGTGGTAGCACGGTGCGCTTTCTTCTTTCGCAGGCCAGCCAAGGCGAGGATGTCGGCGAACTGATTCGAGAGGGTGCCGCTTTGGCCGCTCTTCTCAACGAGGGCGCAGGCTCGCGGATGCAGTGGCGCAAGCTCTGGCCGGGTATCTGGCGCGGGCAATCCCTCGATATGCTCGCGGAGAGGCGGGGCCATGGGGATAAGAAGAACCGCGCCCGTCTTTTGCGTCACAAGCCGCACCTGGGCCTTGTCGAGATCGACATTCGCCCACGTTAGCCGTGCAATGTCTCCGATGCGCTGGCCGGTGTAGAGGCCACAAAGAATCATGGAGCGCCATTCATCATCGGCGTGGGCGAGCACGGCGCGGACTTCATCAAGAGAGAAGGGACGGCGGCGCTTCTTGTCCGCCTGCTTTTCTCGGATCGTCTCCACGAACTCCGAAGGATCATCCACAATGAAGCCATCGCGCTTGGCCGCTCGAAAGAGCATTTTCACCACCTTGAGGTGATGATTCGTGGCCTTTGACGAGAGCTTTTCCAGAATCGCGTTTCGGAAAGTGACGATGTTCTCTTTCGTCACCATCGTGAGTTCATCGTCTGCGAGTGCATCAAGATGGGCGAGAAACTTCGTGATGCTGTTCTTGTAGAATGCCTGTGTGGCTTTCGCTGTGCCGCGCTTCTCAAGCAGCCAGTTGGCAACAAAGGCGCGAACGGAAGAGCTTGGCAGCGTCTCGCCTGTTATCTCGGCATGTAGCCGGGAGAGCACGCGGCGTGCCTGTGTGGCAGTGCGGCGGGACTTGGCCGCGCCCTCGTATTCATCCGCGAGTTTCTGGGCGGCCTTGCGATCAGTGCTCTTTGTGGAGGCATTGCGCCAGCGGCCATCTTTGCTGAGATAGCGTGCATACCAGAATTGGCTTTTGGGGTGCTTCCAGATTGAGGCCATAGGGTAAGACAAGAAGTAAGACAAACGCCGATGATTTCAACAACACTGATGACGCTGGAAGCCTTGATTTTACAGGGTTCGCACGATTGCGAAGGGGCCTTGGGGAAACAGGGGTTCGATTCCCCTCGCCTCCACCACCTTGATTTCCAAGGTGGTGGAAACCTGAGATGGCGAAAATAACAACAAGGCTAAGAACTTGCTCGACTAAATTCGGCCATGCGAGAGTAGCAAGACCGACAGACTGCTGAAGATAAGGGCTCATGATCGGCTCTCAATTCAATTCTGTCATTTGTGTTTGGAGGTCGCAGAGCATACCCAAAACTGTAACCTCTCTGCTTGTGAGCTTCGGACACCCATGTGGGGGAAAGCAGCAATGATGTCAGATCGCAAGCCCCTGCCTTGACCCGCTTGACGATGCTTGACCTCTTGACTACCTGACAGAGTAGCCACCAGTCCATCGCCATGCCTGAAGTCACCGCCATTTCAAAATTCGCCTGCCCCGGCTGCGGAGGGGAGGCGGTGTGGACACCTTCCAAGCACGCGCTCGTCTGTCCCTACTGCGGCACCGAATCACCTGCTGAGTTGAAGGCTGATGGCTCTTTGATCGAGGAAAACGACCTCGTCACCGCGCTGCGATCACTTCCCGAAGATCAGCGTGGCTGGGCGGCGGAGCGGAAGACCGTGCGCTGCCAGAGCTGCCAAGCCATCTCCGTTTTCAATGAGACGCGTGTAGCTCAGCGCTGCGACTTCTGCGGCTCGCCCTCGCTCATCAATGTGGATGACATCCAGGCTCCGATCCGCCCCGGCAGTGTCCTGCCATTCAAGGTGGCTGAATCGAAAGTCCGCGAGGACATCCGCCGCTGGTATGGCAGTCACTTCTGGGCGCGCAGTGACGTGGGGAACAAGGCGCTCACCGATACCCTGCACGGCCTCTATTTGCCCTACTGGACCTTCGATGCTCATACCGAGTGCCCCTGGGAAGCCGAGGCCGGACATCACTACTACACCACCGACAGCCAGGGCAGACGCCAGCAGCACACCCGTTGGGAATACGCCAGCGGACACGTCAGCTACTCCTTTGATGATGTGCTTGTGCCTGCATCGAAGGGCGTGCATCCGAAGTTACTGGAGGAACTCCAACCCTACCCCACCACCACCGATCTCGTGCCCTATGATCCGGGCTACCTGAGCGGCTGGGTCGTGGAGCAGTATCAGATCGACCTCATCCAGGCGGCGCAGGATTCGCGCAATCGGATGGACTCCCGCCTCCGTGATGAATGTGCGCGTCAGGTGCCGGGGGACACCTATCGGAATCTTCAGATCAGCCCCCAGTTCAGCGCGCAGACCTTCAAGCACATCTTGCTTCCCGTCTGGCTTCTAACTTACAATTACGGCAACAAGACCTACCAAGTGGCCGTGAATGGTTCCACCGGCAAAATCACCGGCGAATACCCGCTGAGCTGGATCAAGATCACCATCGCCGTCATCATCGGCCTGATCATCCTTTTCATCCTGATCAACAACGGCAGCCATTAACCCGCTTTCCCCCGCGTAAAACGGCTTTCCAAGCCGTAAGCTGGCACGGCGAGATTCAAACTCGGTCTACCACGCGCCCCTCTCCGAAATGAATACCGATGACAACCTATCACCACTTGTAGCCTGTGCGTGATCGTGGGCGCCATAAGCACTGTGAGCCGGGAGGGAGGCGCTAGCGGAAATGCTTATCACTGGCACATAGATTCAGCACGAAAATCGTCAACAGAACGGTGACGAGGGCAGTGATCAGAATGATCAGCCATGTGTTGGGTATTCCCCCATATGCATTTCTTCACTGTGGCGGCTATATTTAGGTCGCCCCCATGACTTCGCGGTCTTCCCGTGGAGTTACGCGACGCGGTCTCGGCGCTGCTGTAACTCGACCAAATGGCCTGAGAGCGAAGGCAACAGGACTTTCCTGATGAGTGCCTTGGCATCTGCGGAAACGTCCTCGTTGGCGAGTGCGTTTTCATATTGGCTGATGCCATGCCCTTCGCCTGTTTGCAGGATTTTCAGGGCCGGGGATTCGCCGAGGAGAGTGGCTGTGCCCTCGAGCGCCTGGACAAAGCCGCCCCAGGCACCTGAGCCGGTGGCAGGCTCACCGCCGCATTCCGTCACGAGCTTGTGCAGCTCGAAGACATTCTGCTGATGATCTCCACGCATGCGTTCCAACTCAGTGTCACTGGAGTTGGCATCAAATGTTTCGATGGCTTGAGTGTAAGTCTCGACAGCGGAGATTTCACCGCGCAGCAGTTCGTTGCAGGTGTCGATGGTCTGGTCTGTGATAGTCATGATAGTTGGCGATATGAAGTGGGTTGCGTGTGTATTCCTGTCCTAGGAGGTTGTGTTGATGATGGCTTCTATTTGGCACCATCTAACTGATGTTCGGTAATGGGCGACGCTTTCTCCATGGGGTGAAACCCGACACATTTTTGTGATCTGTGCAGCTTCCCCATAACTGAAAATCCCTGCGACCGTCTGACCGGCCGCAGGGCATGCGTAATGCGAACTTTTCAGGTGCAGCCACGAAGGAAGAAAAAGACAAGAAGCAGAGGAATGGGAATCCCCATCAGCCAGAGGAGTGCCCAGCCGATTTTTCCAGCTTCGATTTTGCCGTAACGGCGTGTCTTCATGGTCGAGGTCTGTTCTTTGGAGGGTTTCACTGCTTTAGTTGGTTCAGCGTTGCTCTTGTCGAGTGCCTCGACATTACTACTGGTAATGGCTAGGGCTGTGAGTGCTGAATTGGCACCCTTCTCCTCGTCGAGGATTTCAGAGAGAAGCGTGGCTGCCTCCTTGTTGCCGAGCATTCCGGCCCACTCATGCAGGCAGCCGTAGGAGGCCATCTCGTAATGTTCGACTTTCTGCGCCGCTGCGATCAAGGCGGCATTGATGGCGGGTGATCCAGCGAACTCGGCTGCGATTTCGTCCCCCTCCTCCAACAGACCGACGGTGGCTTTGCAGGTTTTGCCTTTGGCTTTGATACCGAAGCATTCGAAGACCTGCTCGAGTTTCGTCACATGCCCTTTAGTTTCTTCCAGATGCTTCTGGAAGGCACTTTTCAGTTCATCGCATGTAGCCGCCTGAGCCATCTTCGGCAGAGCTTTCACAATGCGGCGTTCAGCGTCGTAAATGTCAGACAGCTCGTTCAGAAATAGATCTTGGAGTGTTTTCATTCTGTAGGTTTGGTTGAAGTTTTCTGCGGCTAGCCGGGGCTAGGCCGCAGAAGTTGTTTTCAGAGAGACGCGTAACTTCTCTCAGCAGATTCAGTGGGGTGTGCTTGGCTCTTTTTGGTGGAGCAAGGGTCGCCAGGAGTGCAGCATTCATCGCCCTTCTTGGCTGGGTGATTGTCGGGTGTGGTGGCTTCCTGCGATGAGCAGATGTCCTGAGCTCCTGCGCGGGTGAAGATGTCATTGGCGAGGGTAAGTTCACCAGAGTTTTCGGTGTGAACGGAGATGAGGATGTTCCCTTCCTTGAGCTGGCCTTCATAGCGCTTGGCTTCGACTTCTGGAATGCCCATACCGATCAAACCACCGGTGATGCCGCCGACGGTCGCGCCGATGGCGGCACCACTGAGAGCTGCCATGATGGGGCCTGCTGCGATGAAGGGACCGAAGCCAGGAATGGCAAGCGCGCCAATACCAGCGATCCAGCCGAGCGCTCCACCGAGGACTCCTCCAGTGCCCGCTCCGGTGACAGCTCCCTCAGGTGCTTTGGTGTTCATTTCATGAGCGAATTCGTGGCTCGTGCTTTTGTCAGCAAAGAGTGCGGAGATGTCATTGTTGGAGAAGTTTGCGTCTTTGAGGGTATCTACAATGCGGTCGGCTTGGTCACGGGAGGTGGCGATGCAAAAGACAGATTTTTTTGACATAATGGTTTGGTTTCTTGGGTATGGGTTGGTTTGAGGTGATAGGTTTAGTTGCTTCTGGTGGACTTCACTTCGAGTTGGTTATCCACATGCGAAGCAGTGACGTTCCGGTTGGCGATCTCGCCGATGAGGCGCTTTTCTTCGGCCGTATTGACCGGTCCACGCAGGGCGATGCGACCATTGTTGGTAATGATCTTCACGTTCTGCGCAGTGATGGACATGTTCTCGGCGTCCATAATTTCACGGCGCACTTTGGCCGTCGTCTCGGTGTCATATTTGCTGCTGCCTTGATCGAATGCAGTAAGCGTCCGACCTTCGCGATCTCGTGTATTGCGTGCGGTGTTATCTGGCTCAGCCATTACCTTGGCCGTGACGCTCGTGCTGAGGCCTTTGACCTTTTCATGATGTGCTTTGAGCAAGGGCAGAGTTTTGTCCACCCACGTTTTCAGATCACTATCCTGGGTGTCTTTGGAAGCGCTCTCAAAGCTGGCCACGCATTTTTTATGTCCGCTTTCCAGCTCAGCAAGGAATTCCTTATCAAACTCGGCACCGCTGGACTTCTCGAGCTCTTGGTAGGTGTCCGCATGCTTGGGGTCAATGACAGTGGACAGCTCCACGGCTTTGTTGGCAGCCAGCATCTTCAGCTCGGTGTTGCTCTTGGTGTGCTCGGTTACGAGCGTTGCCGCGAAGACTTTGATGTCGGGACTTTGAGCCTTCCGTGCTCCGAGTTCGGCAATCTTTACGACAGCCATGCCAGCAGCGGCTTCGTGCTTGACGAATTTTTCATCACTGGAGTTTAGACTGCTTTTCTTGTCTTCCGCACTGGCGTTAGAGATGAGTAGGAACATGGCACTCAAAGCAAGTGTCATGGCTGGTCGGGGCTGGCTGGTTTTGTATTTCATGGGCGTTGGGTGTGAGGTTTTTTATCTTACTTGTTTCATTGTTAGGCTGCCGACCGAATTATCTCCATGGGGTCAAACCCGACTTCGAGTCGCACCGTTCTCTCGAGCTCGATCAGTTGCTCACATCCAGAAGCGCCAGCTCGTCTAGTCCCAGCATCCGGGATAATCGCGGAAGAAGATGCAAAGGAGAAGATGGCCCGATTGAGCGTGCGGCCCTCATCATCATGATGCGGCTGGAGATGGTGCAGAAAGACGAACAGAGATCCAAGTTCAGTTCTGAGCACAGCCCCTGAAACCATCAAAGAGCCATCTCTGTGAGAAACTGGCACTTTGGCTGCTCTGTCACCGACCGTGGACAATCCGACCCGCATCATCCCGCTAAACCCAAATCGTCCCTCGCATGAACCTTCGAATGTCATCCGCATGGAACCAGACCCAGGACTCATCAAGCTCGAGACTACGTCGGGGCGCGATGTCATCTCTGGTGGTGACTCCGAGTCTGCCCAGCGTTTTGCAAGCGAGGTCAAATACGTCTCCTATTTCGGACAGCGTCTAGCGGAGACCCTGGGCATGAGGAATCTCACCCTGGGGATTGTCGAGGATCGTGAGGGGCAGACCGCCTTCCGCTCCTCCTCCACTGGCTGGCACGGCGCGGTGTCAAGCAACCGGCGCGGTCTCTGGCAGGTGCGTGAATCCCTCCAGCGCAGCTAATTTAGTCCGGCCATGACTCCGAACACGCTCATTGCCGCTGCGGCCTCCCTCCAACGTCTTGATGGCGTGGCAGGGGTGATCCTTTTCAAAGGCAAGAACACTGTACATAAGCAGATGCCCTTCTCCGACGGGCGCTCGCTGGATCTCCAGGCCATTATCGGTCAGATGGTGGATGGTTACCGTCAGGTGCGGCGAAAGATGCGCCAGATCTATCTGGAGTTTGATGGAGGTACGCTGCTCATCGTCATCCAGGAAGAGAGTGTCCTCGTGCTACTTCTCACGGCCCGGGCAGATGCAGATCTCGTGGCGAGCGCTGCGGCAGTCCTGCTCAATGACCAAGCTCTCGCGCTTGCGCAGCTTTCCAATGAGACGAGTGCGGCGACGCTCAAAACGGCAGATGGCATCGAAGAACTTGTGGTGACGAGTCCACGGCGTCTCCAGGAAATGACCGACAAAGCGGAGCCCGTGGTGAACAACTGGGGCCAGATCCGCAAGCAGCTCGAAGGCATCCTCGGCAAGGTCATGGGGCGGGCACAGCTCTCCATGATGATCGACCGTACTCTGGTCAAGCGGGGCACGCCTGATCCTTACAGCCTTCCTGGGACCGAGGTCCGCAAGCTGGCCGTCGCACTCGTCGAGCAAGTGCCAAACAACACCAAGCGTAAGGCTTTGATGAGCGAACTCGAAACCGTTTTGGCCGACCACCGGCTCTAATTTCCCATGAAACGAATCTACTTCACCGCCGCATTTACGGCCCTCTTGATCTCCAGTTCTATCCGCGCGCAACAAACGCCCGAAGCTCCACCATCAGCTCCATCCAATGTGGTTCCAGACAGCAAGCTGGAAAAGAAGCTTGATGGCATCCTCGGCAAGATCGAGACCAACGAGCGGCTCGACAGCAAACTCGACGGCATCATCAGCCGCCTCGACTCCAACGACAAAGTTGCGGGCAAACTCGACAGCATTTTGAGCATGCTCAAAGACCACGAGCAAAAGCTGGAAAAATTGCCTACCTCAGCCCCTGCACCCGCCGAGGTTGAAACTGCGACACCTGCTGCCGCAGTGGTGCCTGCTCCTGCGCCTGCACCAGCGGGCGGAATCAGTGAGACGCAGTGGAACATCAACTACGTCTGGATCGTCCTCACAGCGGCGATGGTCTTCTTCATGCAGGCTGGCTTTGTCATGCTGGAGATCGGGGCCTGCCGAGCCAAGAACACGATCAATATCGTGATGAAGTCTTTCCTCGACTTCTGCATCTGCTCCCTTGTCTTCCTCCTCATCGGCTTCTCGTTGATGTTCGGCACCTCCTGGAATGGAGTCGTCGGTGCGGACACATTCTGGCTGTCCAGCTTTCCAGGTGATCACAAAGTCTGGGTCTTCTGGTTTTTCCAGGTTGGCTTCGCGGGCGTCTCCTGCACCATCATGTCGGGCGCTGTGGCTGAGCGCACCAAGTTCCTCGGTTACCTCATTTACTGCGCGCTTTTCACTGCGTTCATCTATCCCGTGATCGGCCACTGGGCCTGGGGCAGCTTTGGTGGGGCGTATGGCATCGGCGGCGAAAAAGGCTGGCTCGAGGCTCTCGGTTTCGTGGACTACGCAGGCTCTTCTGTCGTCCATGCCTGCGGTGGCGCCTGTGCGCTGGCTGGCATCCTGGCGGTGGGGCCGCGCCACGGTCGATTTGACAAAGACGGCGAACCTCGCCTGATCGCTGGTCACAATATCCCGCTCGTCACGCTCGGTGTTTTGTTGCTGTGGTTCGGCTGGTTTGGCTTCAATGCGGGCTCATCACTCAGCGGCAGTTCGGTCATCGGTCGACTCGTGGTGAACACCACCATCAGCCCCTCAGCGGCAGGCATTGCAGCGATGATCTCCATGTGGTTCATCCAGGGCAAACCGGATGTGAACATCGCCATGAATGGCGCCCTCGGCGGAGCGGTAGCCATCACGGCCTGCTGTGGAAATGTCAGCCCCGCAGCGGCCATCGTCATCGGTGCCATTGGCGGCATCGTCACCACGATCGCGACCATCGCCCTTGAGCGCTGGCAGATCGATGACGCCGTCGGGGCCGTGCCCGTCCATCTGGCCTGCGGCTGGTGGGGCACTCTCAGTGTCGCCTTGTTTGATGAGAAAGGCTTCAGTATCGAGCGTCTCGGTGTTCAGGCTCTCGGAGTCGCCAGCATCAGCCTTTACTCCTTCGTCGCCTGCTACCTCGTCTTCGTGCTCATCAAACTCGTCGTCCGCATCCGCGCCACCGAAGAGGAGCAGATTAACGGCCTCGACTTCACCGAACACGCTGCCAACGCCTACCCCGACTTCCAGACGACGGAGCAGGCGTGAGTCACACTGTTTCTACTCGAAGTGCAGTTTGCCGATGTCACTCCGGCGCTGCATCCCATCAAAGGTGATCTTCGCCGACTCCGCGTATGCTTTCTCCCGCGCCTCGGAGCGTGATGCCGCCTGCACGGCCACGGCGAGCACACGACCACCGTTGGATTCAAAGTCACCCGTTGAGTTCTTGCGGGTGCCGCAGTGGTAAACGCGTGCCCCTTCCACCTGATCGAGCCCGTGGATCACATCGCCGCTGTGGGATGTGGCTGGGTAGCCTGCCGAGGCAGTGATCACGCAGATGCTCCAGCCTTCGGCAAAGTGCAGCAGCTCGGGCTTCAGCAGGCCCTTCGCGGCGTGGAAGACGTAATTGGTAAAGTCACCGCGCACCATCGGCATCACGGCCTCGGCTTCAGGGTCACCAAAGCGGCAGTTGTATTCGATCACCTTTGGTCCATCCGGCGTGAGCATTAGACCGAAGTAGAGGAAGCCGCGGTAGTTCAGTTCATCCTGGATCAATCCTTTCACCGTGGGCTGCACGATCTCGCGCTCGATCTGCGCCAGCACCTCGGGCGTCACGATCTCGCGGCTCGCCACCGCGCCCATGCCGCCGGTATTCGGGCCCTGGTCGTCATCGCGGATGCGCTTGTAGTCACGGGCGGGCATCAGGATGTGGTATTGATCATCGCAGACGGAGGCAAAGACAGACAGCTCCGGCCCCACGAGGCAGCTTTCCACCACGAGATTCCCCGATCCAAAGATGCGCCTCTCCATCACGTCCGTGATAAAGTCCTCCGCCTCGGCGAGATCGGGGCAGACAGCCACTCCTTTGCCAGCGGCCAGTCCATCAAACTTCAGAACGATGGGGAACTCGGTGAGTGCTGCACGAGCCTCCTCTGCCGTCGTGCATACCGTGTAGAATGCCGTGGGGATGGCGTGCCGCTTGAGGAAATGCTTCGCGAAAGCCTTCGAGGCTTCGAGCTGCGCGGCCTCCTTCACCGGACCCCAGCAGGGGATACCGGCTTCGGCGCAGAGATTCGCAAGACCACGATCCTTCACCAGCAATGCTTCCTCCCCTGCCACACAGAGGTCGATGGCATTGTCCTTCATCCAAGTGATCAGATCTGGCAGAGTCGGCACGTCTACGCGTGTGGCCAGC
>JBIKIA010000233.1:0-7421 GCA_044361885.1 Prosthecobacter sp.
AGAACTCGTCACACACACGGCCACGATCATTCTCGCGATCTGCGGCACTGGCGGCCCCACTAGGCAGGCCACCATCCACCAGAAGATCAAACACACGGCCAAGATGGCAGGCACCAGCCAGAAAATTCGTGCGCTGGAGGCATCACGCGGGATCTCACCAGCCTCGATGCCAGCCTCGTTTCGCGCCCACCAGTGCGCGATGAAAGCAAACACCGCGATGGGAATCCATGACGCTCCGAGAAAGCCCACGTATGACGTGAGTGATGCCAGCCAAACGGTCAGTGGTGGCATGAACTGCGCATTCTTTACCACCTCGGCCGCATGCACCACGTCCCCATGCCCTTGATGGGCGATCACCAGACCGCCCATGCCATGCCAGGCCACGACGATGCCACCAATGCCTTGGTAGCCGACCGCGAAAGAACCCGCCGCCAAAGTGCCGATGCCCAGCCCCCCACAGGCAAACAGCAAACCAATGGCGAGCCCACCGATGGAGATCAGCCCGAGGCTCAATGCTCCGAAGGTCACCAGCCCCGTCGCGATGCCGCCACAGGCGAAGTAGCCATGAGCAATGCCTCCAAAAGCGAAGACACCACGCGCCTTGTCCCCGAGGGCAAAGAAGCCGTTGGCTATGCGGGCCGCGCCTGTCACCGGATCACGTCCGCTCACAATATGCAGCAGCGGCAAGCCGCAGAGCTGGCGCTTCGACTTGTATTCGAAGGGCTCTCCGCGTTTTCGATACACAGGCCGCGGAGCAGACATCGCCGTAGCACCCTCGAGCTGCGTCTTAAACTCACCCGCACTCTGCTGGCGGCGTCCGCGCTCCTTTTCCAAGGCGCGGAAAACGATCTCGTCGATGTTTCCACCCACCGCCGCTTTCTCCGAAGGCGCTGCAAAGCGGCCCAGTGGCAGCTCACCCGTCAACATCTCATAAAGCACCACGCCAAGGCTGTAGATGTCCGCGCGATGATCGACGGTACTCGGCTGCTCGATCTGCTCCGGGGCCATGTAGGGGGCGGTACCGAGCTTGGCACCGCTTTGCGTCAGCAGCAGATCCACGCCGCGATCATCCAAAAGCTTGGCAATGCCGAAGTCGGCGATTTTGATGCGACCCTTCGTGTCGAGTAACAGATTCTCTGGTTTGATGTCCCGATGCAGCACGCCCTGCTCATGCGCGGCTTGCAGGGCGGCGCAGATGTCGGGCACTACTTTCAAAGCCTGCTCTGGTGTGAAGCGGCCCGCTCTCATGGCTTGGCGCAGATTCACGCCATCCACATACTCCATGATGAGGAAGCAGTAGCCGCCGCTCTCTCCGAAGTCATGCACCGTCACGATACTCGGATGACTCAGCCGCGCGAGCACACGACCCTCACGGGTGAAGCGCTCCGGGAAGCCCGGCATGGCGGCCAGTGCTTTGGGCAAAACTTTCAGCGCGACGAGTCGATCCAGCTTTGGCTGCCGCGCTTTGAAGACCACACCCATGCCGCCCTGGCCGATCTTTTCGATGATCTCCAAGTCTGGAAAGGCGGCAGCGATGTCCGCCAGTTCGGGCAAGTCAGCCTCCGTCAGTGGCAGCGTGTCCTGATCCGTCGGCAGACCTGCCACCTCCATCAGGCAGGCCGGGCAGAGCCCCTGAGGCGCATCCGTAGGCAGCGGAGCGTGGCATTGAGGGCAGGGGAGATGGGTGGATTCGGGGCTCATGCCGGCTTCCTGAGGAAACTCGACGCGGAGGTTACACACTTTTTCTTCCATGGGGAGAAAAGGTCACTGAAGGAAAGTGGTACAGGTTTTCAACCTGTCGGCTCCTGAAGGTGGCCATGCTCAACGGGTTAGAAACACCGCGCTTCTGCAGAACTCACCTGACCCGCACCATGGCGGGCTCGGGATACTCAAAGGTGCGGCCTTCGAAGTTGCGGATGAGGGTGCGCTGCTCATCGCGGAGGAGAACGTAGTCGGGATTGACGGGGACTTTGCCTCCGCCGCCGGGGGCATCGATGACGAACTGGGGCACTCCGTAACCCGTGGTGTGGCCGCGCAGGGATTCGATGATCTCGACGCCGGTGCTGACGCTGGCGCGCAGATGGCTGGAGCCCTGGATAAGATCACATTGATACAAATAATAAGGCCGCACGCGGCACATGAGGAGCTTTTGCACGAGGCTCTTCATGACATCCGGGTCATCATTCACACCGCGCAGGAGCACGCTTTGATTTCCCAACGGCACTCCGTGATTGGCGAGGCGTTCGAGCCCGGCTTTGACCTCGGTGGTGAGCTCCCTCGGATGGTTGGTGTGGATGCTGAGCCACAGCGGATGATACTTTGCCAGCATCTGACAAAGCTCGGGAGTGATGCGCTGGGGCAGAAAAATGGGCACGCGACTGCCGATGCGCACAAATTCGATATGTGGGATGGCTCGGAGGCGCTTGAGAATGGCTTCGAGCTTCGAATCGCTGAAGAGCAGGGGATCTCCGCCGCTGAGGAGCACGTCGCGGACTTCGTCGTGCCGTTCCAAGTAACGGAAGGTGGCTTCGTAGTCGGTGTGGAGTTCCTGTTCGCCGACGCCGGAGACGACGCGACTGCGGGTGCAGTAGCGGCAGTAGCTGGCGCAGCGGTCAGTCACGAGAAAGAGCACACGGTCGGGGTAGCGATGCACAAGGCCGGGCACGGGCATGTGGCTGTCTTCACCGCAGGGATCGGCCATCTCATCAGGGTCCTCCCAGGTTTCCTCAATGCGCGGGACGACCTGCCGGCGGATGGGGCACTCGGGGTCCTCGGCGTCCATGAGGTTGAAATAATGCGGCGTGATGGCCATGGCCAGCTTGTTGCCACTGAGGAGTACGCCGGCACGTTCTTCCTCGGAGAGGGTAAGGTGCTCCTCCAGTTGGGCGAGCGTGGTAACGCGGTTGCGGAGCTGCCACGAGGCGCTGTTCCAGTCGGCGGGAGAGATGTTTTTATCTTTCCAATAGCCCGGGGCATAGGAGCGGAACTCTTTCTCCGGGAGCTGTGAGGTCGGCGTGCGCATGTACGGGGTTGGCGGGGCAGAGGATTACGCGCGGGCGGTTCGAGGTGTCAAAGTTTTTGCGGGCTATCGTCAGGTGTCTTGACTCTCCGCCGGGGAACCGGCACACATGGAGCCTCAGCGCCCTTCCTTTACTCAAAGATGCCCACGATCCCGATCCTCATGCCCCAGCTCGGCGAATCCATCGCCGAGGCGACTCTTATCAAAATCCTCGTGGAGCCAGGGGCGCAGATCGAAGCCGGGGCGGACATCTTCGAGGTGGAGACAAATAAGGCCACCATGACGGTCGGCAGCCCCTGTGCGGGAAAAGTGGAGCAGGTGATGGCCAAGGTGCAGACCAGCTATGCGGTGGGCAGCCAGCTCGCTACATTCCAGGTGACTGAGGAAGACGCGCAGGCGCTGGGCTTTAATCAAGCTCCGCCCCAGACCTCCAGCTCCAAGGCACCGGTCTCGATGCCAAACTCGGACTCACTGCATTTTCAGTTCAGTGATGAAGATAATATCTCCAGCTACCAGCCGAAGGTCGAACCCGTGGTCGGTGGACTGCCGGTGCCTGCCGGAGCCACAGGCGCGAGCTACATCTCGCCTCGCATGCGCGCACGGATGCACGAACTCGGCCTGAATGCCTCCGACCTCGCAGGCGTGCCGGGCACAGGTGCGGGTGGCCGCGTCACCGTCGAGGACTTCGAAAACTTCCTCCGCAGCCTGGAGCAGCACAAGCTCACGCCTGCCTCGCCCATGCGCATCGCCGTGGCCGACTCCATGCGCCGAAGCTGGACTCGCCCGCTGGCCACGGTGGGCAGCCCGATCATGCTGGATGCCATGCTCGCGCATCGCCGCCGGACTGATCCGAAACCCGGCCCCGCGCTTTACGCCATCCGCGCACTGGCTTTGGCCCTGGCGGAAAACACCGCAGTGGCTGGCCGACTCATCGGCAACCGCATCGTGCATCCGAGAGCTATCGACATCGGCTTCGCCGTGGAAGTGGACGACGGCGTGTTCGTGCCCGTGCTACGTGAGGTGGACAAGACGCCGCTGGTCAAACTGGTGCCCACTTACAACAAGCTCGTCGAGCAAGCCCGCGCCCGCCGCCTGCCCAACGACATGAACCGTCCTGGCATCGCCACGGTGACAAACTTCGGCACCTTCGGCATTGTTTGGGCCACGCCGATCCCGCTGCCCGAGCAAAACCTCATCCTCGGTCTCGGCGCAGGCAGCAAAGTCCCGCGCTGGAGCGAAGAGGTGAATCAATTCATCCCCGTGACCGAAGCCGAGATCACCCTCAGCTTCGACCACCGCGTCTGTGATGGCGGTGCCGCCGGACGACTGCTGTCGATGGTCGCGAAGCTGCTGCAGGAGCCCGAGAAGCTGTGAGCCAGCCCAAGCCCTTCCCATGGCATCTCAGCCACCCTTCCATTTGCGAAACGTTTCCGAGGTTCTAAACTCCGACCATGCCAGCCCCCACGAATCAACGACACATCACATGGCAGGAAGCCGTGGAGCAGGGACGTCGCAACCGCCGTCAGGCCGCGATTCTCGAATCACGCGATGGGCCGCAGATCGTGGCCAAGTCGGCAGCAAAGCCGACTTCGCGCAACGTCTCGACGGTGCGCAAGTAGGTGCTGAGTTGATGGAGATCTTCCGCGAGACGCCGGAGTTTGGTAGATCACTCGCGATGCGGATTGACCCTTTCCTTGATGAACAGACCGAAGGTCACTTGAGACTCTTCGGCGGCGGTGGCGAAGCCATCGTCTTCTACGACGAGGGCAATCAACTGGCCCTCAAACTCCTCGCCCCGCCTTGCAAAGCGGCCTTCGGCTGGGTGCTGGACCGGGATGCACGAGGGCGATGGATCATGCGCAGCGGAGGCCTGTCAGAAGCGGTGGAGCGCTTTGCCTGGTTCGAGGCTCTTTTCGATTCGGGATTGGAGCTCGACCAAATCGGCAGCGTCGGTGACTTTCTGGTGCTGCAGCAGCCCTTCATCGCGGGCAGTCACCCCGATGAATTCACGCTGCATCGGTGGATGCATGACCAAGGCTGGGAGCCCTGGTCTCCGCCTTCCGATCTCGCCATGATCGCGAATCAAACTTGGCAAAAAGACAGGTGGATGGCCACGGACGTCCGCCCTGAAAATGCGCTGATCGCCGAGTCCGATGGGCAGATTCGAGCGATTGATTTCATCCTCGGCAAGAGGGAGTAAGCACCGCCCGATTCTTCGCCCATGTCTTTCCGTCTCGAAATGCTCCAAGTCGCTCGCGTGGCTCCGAAACTGCTCGGCGATTCTGCTGATTTGGTCGCGGAGTTCATCAAGTCCCGGATGCATCCTGAGGGCGGGTTTCTCGACCGGGCGGACAAGCCGGACCTCTACTACACGGTCTTCGGCATCGAGGGGCTGATGGCGCTGCAAAAGGAGGTGCCGAAGGACTCGCTGCGAGCCTGGTTGACTGCGTTCGGCGATGGAGAAGGACTCGACTTTGTACATCTCTCATGCCTAGCGCGCTGCTGGGGTAGCATTGGTGGCGGGCTCACGGCGGAGCAGAAGCAAACGCTGGCGAATCGTCTCGAAGCATGGCGCACGCCGGATGGCGGGTACCATCAAGCACCGGGTCGGAAAAATGGAAGTGCGTATGGATGTCTGATCGCTTTCGGAGCCTACCAGGATTTAGGTTTGCTGCCGCCGGACCCGCTGAGCATTGCCAAGTGCATGGACAGCCTGGAAACGCCCGATGGAGCTTGGTCAAACGAACCCGGACTGACACTCGGTTCCACGACAGCGACTTCGGCCATGCTTTCCCTTTACCGAAACATGCAGATGCCTGCTCCGCCCGCTGCGGTGGAGTGGCTGGTGCGGCAATGTTTGCCCGCTGGCGGCTTCCTGGCCGTGCCTGGGGCACCGATTCCTGACCTGCTTTCCACGGCGGTGGCGCTGCATGCTCTGTCGAACAACGCAGACGCCATCGCGCGGGTGAAAGAACCCTGCCTGGATTTCATCGACTCTCTCTGGAGTGCCGCCGGTGGCTTCCATGGCAATTGGACCGACGACACCCTTGATCCCGAATATACCTACTACGGACTGTTGGCTCTCGGACATCTGGCGCTCTGAGCGGATCAGAGGGCGGGAACATCCAGCCAGCGGCGCTCAGCCCAGCTTTGCAGACCGAGTTCGGCGAGCTGCACGCCTTTGGCACCTTCACGCAGGCTCCAGCGGAAGGGAGTGTCGAGGGCGACGTGCTTGATGAACATCTCCCACTGCACTTTGAAGGCATTGTCATACTCCGCTGTGTCCGGCACTTCCTGCCAGTGGGCATAGTGGTTGATCGGGGAGTCGATGTCAGGATTCCACACCGGCTTCGGCGTGCCCGCCAGAGACTGGAACCAGCACTTCCTCAGGCCGACAATGGCCGAACCATGAGTGCCATCGACCTGCATCGTGAAGAGGTCATCGCGGCGCACGCGCACTGTCCAGGAACTGTTGAACTGGCAGACGATGTTCTGATTCGTCTCAAAGGTGGCGTAGCAGGAGTCGTCGGTATCGCAGGCGTAAGTCGCGCCTTTTTCATCCACACGCTGCGGGATGTGCGTGGCTCCGAGGCAGCTCACGCCGGTGACTTCGCCGAAGAGGTTGTCGATCACGTAACGCCAGTGGCAGAGCATGTCCACGATGATGCCGCCGCCATCCACCTTACGATAATTCCACGAAGGGCGCTGCGCGGGCTGGCCCTCGTGTTCACCGGTGAAGACCCAATAACCGAACTCGCCACGCACACTGAGGATGCGGCCAAAGAAGCCCTGAGATTGCAGCAGAGCCAGTTTACGGATGCCGGGCAGCCAGAGCTTGTCCTGGACGACGCCGTTCTTCACGCCTGCCTTTTCGCAGATGTCAGCCAGACGCAGGGCTTCGACGGTTTCCACAGCGGTGGGTTTCTCACAGTAGATCGCCTTTCCAGCCGCAGCAGCCATCTCGACGAATCGCGCGCGATGCAGCGTGCCGGAGGCATCGAAGAAGATCGGGTAAGCCGGATCTGCCAGCACGGCAGCGAGGTCAGTGCTGGTCTTCAGAGGGCCGGTCTTTTCGCAGCTGTGCTTGGCCGCGAGCGCCTGGAGTTTGCTGGCACTGCGTCCGGTCAAAATCGGGTCCGGCATGAGCGTCAGATCATCCGAGATGCGGATGCCGCCCTGGCAGATGATGGCGAGAATGGAGCGGACGAGATGCTGATTCGTGCCCATGCGTCCGGTGACGCCGTTGAGGATGATGCCGATGCGTTGGATGGTCATGATTGGAGGTGCGTTTTAATGGAGAAAGGCTCTGACAGTCGTCGCCATAGATCATATATGATCGACATCAAGGGCTTTTTCTTCCGACTAAAATGTCTGCCCTAGCATGGCGGGCGAGGCTACTTCA
>JBIKIA010000234.1:0-7382 GCA_044361885.1 Prosthecobacter sp.
CTCTGGACAGACCTTCAAAGAAGGCGACTTCCTCTCCATCGACGGCACCAGTGGTATCGTTTATGGCGGTCAGTTGAAGACCGCCCCTTCGGAGATCATTACCGGTATGATCCATGGCGATAAAGCCGCCCAAGCCACGGAGAAGTTCCAGTCATTCAATCAACTGATGAAATGGTGTGGCAAGGCCACCCGCATGCAGGTCCGCACCAACGCTGACAATCCTGAGCAGACTCAGAACGCCATCGCGTTTGGAGCCCAAGGCATCGGCCTCACCCGCACAGAGCATATGTTCTTTGAAGGTGACCGCATCGACGCCATGCGTGAGATGATCCTCGCTGATAACGAGGCTGATCGCCGCGCCGCTCTCGCCAAGCTGCTTCCTTATCAGCGTGACGATTTCGCTGGCATCTTCGAGTCCCTCAAGGGTCTCCCTGCCACCATCCGTCTTCTCGATCCTCCTCTCCACGAATTCCTGCCACACAGCACGAAGCAGCAGAAGGAACTGGCTCAGAAGCTCGGAATCACCGCTGAGAAGATCGCTCACCGCGTCGAGGCACTCCATGAGTTCAACCCCATGCTGGGTCACCGCGGTTGCCGTCTCGGCATCGCCTATCCTGAGATCACTGAGATGCAGGCCCGTGCCATCTTTGAAGCCGCCGCCTTGGTCGCCAAGAAGAAGATCAAGGTGAAGCCTGAGGTCATGATCCCGCTCGTCGGTTTCAAAAAGGAACTCGACCTCCAGGTCGAGATCGTTAATCGCGTCGCTAAAGAAGTGATGACCGAGCAGAAGGTGAAGATCGACTACATGGTCGGCACCATGATCGAAGTCCCACGTGGTGCCCTCACCGCAGACGAGATCGCTCAGACCGCGCAGTTCTTCTCATTCGGCACGAATGACCTCACCCAGACCGCTCTCGGCATCAGCCGCGACGACATGGGCTCCTTCCTCATGCCTTATACCGAGAACGAGATCTTCAAAAAGAACCCGTTCGCCACGCTCGACGTTGTCGGCGTCGGACAGCTCATCAAGATCGCCATCGAAAAAGGACGCAGTGTGAACCCAGACATCAAGCTGGGCATCTGCGGTGAGCATGGTGGCGATCCAGACTCAGTGAAGTTCTGCCATCAGGTGGGACTCTCCTATGTGAGCTGCAGTCCTTTCCGTGTCCCCGTCGCCCGCCTTGCTGCTGCACAGGCTGCGATCGAGGAAAAGCGCGCCGCTGAAAAGGCCGCTGGAACCAATGTCCGTGGTGGTAGCTCTGCTGCCGCCTCGGCAAAACAAAACAACAAAGCAACCAACAACAACAGAAACAATACTATGGCTAAAAAAGCTGCAAAGAAAGCCGCCCCAAAGAAGGCTGCCGCCGCCCCGAAGAAAGCCGCCAAGAAGGCCGCTCCTGCAAAGAAAGCCGCCCCTGCAAAGAAGGCTGCTAAGAAGGCTGCCAAGAAGAAGTAAGCCGGCTGATCTCACTAGAGATCAAACCACGGCGAAGTAATTCGCCACTGAAAGCCCTGTGGAGAGCAATCTTCACAGGGCTTTTTGTTCCCATTAGACCGCCTCATTCTACAGGGCACATGTGAAACATTTGGTGAAGCCTATCAACAAACACCCAAATGAGGTTCTCCATTTTGCTATCTTTTTTCACCGCATGTTAGGCACGGCACTGAAAGACCATCTCAAAACCTCCACAATCGCCAAACTAGAACACACGACGAAACTTTTTTTCTTTGCTGAAAGCGCAGGCTTCAAGATGATGAAAATCGTTCGCTGAGTCATCGCCGACGCTCTATGGCGGGGTCATTCACGAATGACCCAAGTAACTATCTATACAGACGGCGCATGCTCTGGCAATCCTGGCCCCGGTGGTTACGGAGCGATCCTGCAAAGCGGCAAGCACAACCGCGAACTCGCCCAGGGCTACCGTCGCACCACGAACAATCGCATGGAACTCATGGCCGTGATCGCAGCACTGAAAATCCTCTCGCGCCCCTGCTCCGTTACGCTCTACTCAGACTCTCGCTACGTTGTCGATGGTATCGAAAAGGGTTGGGCCAAAAGCTGGAAAGCGCGCGGCTGGAAAAAGGCCGATAAACAACCCGCCCTGAACGCCGACCTTTGGGCACTTATCCTAGAACTGCTCTCGAAGCACCAAGTGAAGCTCGTCTGGGTCAAAGGACACGCTTCCAACCCAGGCAACAACCGCTGCGACGAATTAGCTGTCGCCGCCACAAAGTCAGAGATCTTGCTCGTCGATCAAGGCTATGAGGTCGAGAAAGCTGCTGCCTCAAGTCTCCTCTGATCTGCGCACTTCGTGCTTCCCACCACCGAACCCCCATCGTAATCTAACGGTATGCGCACCTCGAACCCCACACTCAATGATCGTGTCTTTAGCAACGCCCCCGCCGCTCACGGTGGGGCCGTGATGACGCTGCAAGGCGCCGTGAATAAGACCCTCATACTCAGCCTGCTCATGGTCATCTCGGCAGGAGCTAGCTGGCAGCTCATCCAGACGAATCCCGCGCTCGCTACCATGCTTATGCTCGGCAGTGGCATTATCGGCTTCCTGCTGGTGCTGACATCATCCTTCAAACCCATCTGGTCGCCCGTCATCGCTCCTGCCTATGGATTGGTGGAAGGCGTCTTCGTCGGTGTCATTTCCGCACGCTACGCAGCACTCTACAATGGCATCGTGCTCCAGGCAGCACTGCTCACGCTTGGCATCCTCTTTGCACTGCTCTTCGCCTACCAATCACGCCTCATCAAAGCCACTGAGAACTTCAAACTTGGCATCGTTGCCGCCACAGGTGGCATCTTCATCGTCTATCTCGTTAGCATGGTTCTCAGTTTCTTTGGCATCCAGATCCCGCTCATCCATGAAAGCGGCATGGTTGGCATCGGCTTCAGCCTCGTCGTCGTCGTTATCGCCGCTCTCAATCTAGTGCTCGACTTCGACTTCATCGAAAGCGGTGTCCAGAACGGCGCTCCGAAGTATCTCGAATGGCAGGCCGCTCTCGGATTGCTCGTGACAGTCGTCTGGCTTTACATCGAGATGCTCCGCCTTTTGTCGAAGCTGCGCCGCGACTGATCCGGATCACTTCGCACCCTTGCGCAGTGAACGCTCAATGTCGGAAATGAGTTTGGCGACGCTGTCGCTGGCCTTCAATTCGTGCGAGCGTTTCAGCAGCGGCAGCGCTTCAGCGAGTTTGTTCGTGGAAAGATAGATCTGCGCCAGGCGGAGATTTGCCGGAGCTTCCTGCTCTTTGATCTTTGTGGCACGTTCAAAGTAGCTCACAGCCTTGGCGTTATCGCTTTTGTCGAGGTAGTGCTGCCCCAGTAGCATGAGCGCACCGCCATCGAGGGGATTGAGTTCGACAACACGCTCAAGAATGGGCACGGAGGCGTCTGCTTTGCCAGCGCTGACGGCGAGACGAGCTTCGAGTTTCAGCAGCCGCGCTTCTTCGTCCTTGGCAAGCTTGCCACCACTCGCCGTGCGAGCTGTCGCAATGAGATCGGCAGCCTCGGTGAGCCCGCCTTGCATGGAGAGATTCTCCGCCTGGGAAATCACCTTGGTGGCCTCAAAGGTTCCCATGTCCAATGCACGCTTGTAAGCGCTGAGGGCAAGCCCGGTGTCTTTGCCGACGAGATAAATGTCACCCAAGCGCTGTAGGTCAGGTGCTTTGGCGAGACCGAGACGCGCGAGAAACTCAATGTTCTCGGCCGCTTTCGTGTTCTCCTTGAGTGCGAGATAAGCCTCGCTTTGCAGGCTGATAAATTCGGTCCGGTCAGGGTTTTGGCGGATGATCTCTTCGCAGACAGCCACCGCTTCTGCTGCCTTTTGCTGCTTCAAAACACAACGGACCAAGCCAAGCTTCCAGTCGAGCAGATCAGGCTGAAACATGAGAGCCATGCGATACGCGCTCTCCGCACTGGCGGCACGGTCGAGTGAGAGCAAAGCATAGCCGTAGAGGCCATAAGTGGGTCCATCCTGGGCACCAAGGCCGATGGCACGACTTAGGCTGGTAACAGAGGAAAGCCACTTCTGCTGCCTCACCTGCGCCATGCCGAGACCACGCCAAGCACGGCGGAAAGAGGGGAACTTATCAACCGCACGCTGAAACATCATGATGGCAGCATCGGCCTGCCCGCTTTCGAGATACAGATTGCCGAGTGTGAGGTCGAAGATGGCGTTGGTGTCAGTCTTGATGAACTTCACCAGCGCTGCCGCAGCTTCGGCGGGCTGCTTCATCATGGGCAGAAGCTGATTCAAGATCTCACGATCACTGTCATTCAACGGAGGCTCCACATCTGGAAACACGCTGTAAGTGCCGAGGAAGAACTTGGCGAAGCTCGGGTCTTTCCAAAGCTCCAGAGCATAGGCTCCGGGTGTGGGTTTCTCTTCAGCAGCTGGCGCAGTAGCAGCGCGAAGAGCGAAAGGTGAGAGCAGGGCCAGGGAGAGCAGCGGGAGTGTTTTCAATCGAAGCGGAAGGGGAGTTTGAGTTTGAAGCTCACGGGCTTGCCGCTCCGAGTGCCGGGCTCGAAGCGCCATTCGCGTGCGGCTTCAATGCAGGGCTGGTTGGCGGCGGGATCTGATGAGGCGAGCACTTCGGCGCGGGTGACTGCGCCATCTTTGCCGACGATGATAAGCACCTCGACCTTGCCTTTCATGCGCTTGCGCACTTCAGCACTAAGCTTGGGAGACACGCGGTTTGTCGGCGTGGGTTTCGTGTCGAGCATGCCGCTGGACATCATGTCCTCACCACCACCTCCACCGGCGCCGCTGCCTGTGCCGCCGATCACGCCGCCGCTGCCAAAGCCGACTCCCCCACCGAAGCCACCTTCACCACCCGCACCATTGAGTGCAGCACCGAGGTCACTGAGGCTCACATTGGAAAGAGCCGCAGGCCCAGGTGCAGATTCGACCTGCTGGACGAGATCTTTGATCACAGACATGTCCTGTTTGATCTCCTCGATGGGCTCATCGACTTTTTCTTTCGGCTCCTCGTCCTCCTTCTTTTCGTCTTCTTTGCTGACATCGATGTCCTGGAGCACGTCCGGCTTCTCCGCCACCTCCGCACCTTTGGGGATGAGGAAGCCACCGAAGAGAAAGACGAACGCGTGCAAAAACACGGCCGCCATGACGCCGAGGACTACTTTTTTCATGGCACGGAAGAAACGGGGGGTTCGGTTACTTGCGCTCAGTCGAGAGCGCCACCTTCGTGACGCCGGCGCGCTTCACTTCATCGATCACAGCGACGATGTGGGAATACTCGGCTTTACCATCGGCGTTGACGACGACGGCGAGATCTTTGTTTGCCGCTTTGGCGTTCTGCATGCGGATGGGTAGCTGCGCGGCATTGATCTTTTCTTTGTTAAAGAAAATCTCGCCCTGCTGAGTCACGCTGAGGGTGAGAGGGGCATCACTTTTTTCCTTCGGCGCTGAGGTGGAGGCGGAGGGCACATTCACACTGATGCCTTCATTCTTGGTCATGGAGAGGGAAACCATAACGAAAGTGGCGAGCAGGAAGAATACGACGTCGATGAGCGGAACGACCTCAATCTTGGCGTGCTTTTTGGCGCGTTTGCGGAATTTCATGGCGCTCAGGCAGTGATGGGTTTCAATCCGCTGACCTGGGGAGCAGCGACGTTCTTCAGGCCATCTTCAGCAGCGATGGCGACACGGTGGCGATGGCGGAGTTCCTCTTCGTGCTTCTTATTCTTCTCAATAATGAGTTCGAGCTTCGAGGCGGCGACCTCGAGCTCGTGCTCAGCGTCTTCGACCATGTTGTTCAGGTAGTTGAAGGGCACGAGGCCGGTCATGGCGATGACGAGACCGAAGGCGGTGGCGATCAGGGCTTCAGCAATACCACCCGTGATGGCCGATGGCGCACCCATGTCTGCGCCAATGGCGGCAAAGGAGGCCATCATCCCGGTCACGGTGCCGAGCAGTCCGAGCAGCGGCGCGATGGTCATGCCGGTATCGAGCACGAAGAAGCCGCGTTTGAAGCGCTTGATCTCCATTGAGGCGGAGAGACCGAGTGCATCCGAGATGTTCGTTTCGACATGCTCCAGCGCGTGAGCGAGAGCGCGGGCGACGTAGTCGAGAGACTTCTTGCCTGTGGCGATGGCGATGTCGAACTGGCCTGCTTCGACTGAGTCGAGCAGCGTGAGCACATCGCGTGGCTTGCGGCGCTTTTTCTCACGCAGGATGAAGTAGATGCGCTCAATGGCGGTGCCGAAGACGAGGATGCTGACGAGCAGCAATGGATGCATGATCGGGCCTCCGTGTTTGTAAGTATCCAACAGGCTGTGCTTCTGAACGAAATCTTTGATGGCAGCGCCGAGGGAACCATCGAGAGGCAGGAGGCCTTTGCCCGTGTTGGCGAGGACGCTGATGGCCTGATTGATCTCTGGCGTGATGCTGCGGACGATCGGCATGGTGCTGCCGACCTGTGGCATGGCGATGCCAGCGGACTTGCCGTCGATGGTGGAAAACAAGGCCATTGGCCCGACGAGTGCGAATTTACCATCGAGCACGAAGCCCTGTGAATCGACCGCCTTACCTGCAAAGATGGTGCCGCCGATGATCTCGCCGAGGCGGGTGATGGAGGCGCGTAGCAGGCCGACTTGCGTCATGAAGCGATCCTTCAGCGGTGTGGTGTCGTTCTCGGAAGCCATCTTGGCTTTGTCGAGATCTGCGCGGTAGAGCTGCATCTCGCTAACGTGGACCTTGGACTCGAAGCCCTTCGTGTATTCGTCGAGGATGTTCGTGAGGTAGGAGTTCTCTTCCTTGGCGAGTTTGACCTGCGTTTGGAGGTTGGAGAAGTTCAGTTCAGCGGCATCCACTTCACGTGTGATGGGTGCGTACTGATCCTGGAGTTGGCGGAGCTTTTCTTCAAGCTGTGCGAGTTCACGGTTCAGGGGTTCCTTCTCTTTCGAGATTGTGGTCTGTACCTTGGAGAGCTCTTCTTTGCTGCGATCAAAGTCCGCCTCAGCGGATTCTTTGGCTTTGGAGAAGCCGAGGTTCTGTGCTCCTGCGCTGGCAGTGAGCAGGGTAAGGAGGATGAGAGGGCGCATGGCGTTCATTAGTTTTCTGGGTGGGCTTCTCACTGAATTTGCGCCGGCAGCTCGACGAGTTTTGGCGGCACGGCCTTTTTCATGACTTCGACGAGTTCGCGCATCTTCGGCGCAATGGCTGGATCAATGGTCCACTTCCAGCCTTGATCTGAAGGCAGGCCGAGACCGCCGATATCACCATTGGAATTTACAAAGTAGCCCTGTCCGAGACCGACATAGACCACCTTGACTTCGGCCTTCTTGCCGTTGCCGAGATCGTGAATCTCAGGGATGGAGTTGAGTTCGTTATTGGCTTTGTTCAGCTCGT
>JBIKIA010000235.1:0-7372 GCA_044361885.1 Prosthecobacter sp.
CGGCGTGGTGAAGCCAATCCAGATGCGCTGGGATGAGCGGGGTCGCCTCTGGGTGGCCTGCGCGGTGAGCTATCCGCAGATCAAACCGGGCGAAAAGGCGAACGACTACGTGCTGGTCTGCGAAGACACCGACGGCAATGGCAAGGCGGACAAGTTTCACAAGTTCGTGGAGGGGCTCTTCATGCCCGCGGGCCTCGAACTCGGCGATGGCGGCCTGTATGTGGCGCAGGGCACGGAGCTGCTGCATTTCAAAGACACGGACGGTGATGAAAAGGCGGACACGAAGCGCATCGTGCTCGGTGGTTTCGGCACCGCCGACTCGCACCAGATGATCAACTGCATCAACTGGGGCTTCGGCGGCGAGCTGTGGTTCACCCAGGGGCATCACATCTACTCCCGCGTGGAGACGCCGTATGGCGTGGAGACGCTGAACCGCGCCGGGGTGTGGCGTCTGCGCCCGCGCACTGGGCATCTCGATCCCTTCTTCCAGTGGTCCTCCGCCGGGGCGAACTGCTGGGGCGTGGTGACCACGCCCTACGGCCAGCCTTTCCACAAAAGCGGGGCGAACATCGGCAGCTACTACAGCACGCCGGGGCTGGTGCGCTCGGACCTCGCGGTGAACGCGCAGGCGCTGAATCTCTGTCTCGCGCCGATCAAGCAGGTGGGCATGGAGTTCCTACACAGCAGCCATTTTCCAAAGGAGATGCAGGGGCGGATCATCATCGGCGGCTACTACGCGAACCTGCTGGAGCAGCACGAGCTGAAGTTCGAGAACGGCATGTTCTCCACGAAGCTGCTGCCGAACATCATCGAGACGAAGAACAATGTCTTCCGCCCCGTGGAAGTGCGCTGCGGTCCTGACGGAGCCCTGTATGTGGCGGACTGGTATAACCCGATCATCGGCCACTACCAGGCGAGCTACCGCCACCCGGATCGCGACAAGGCGCATGGCCGTGTCTGGCGCGTCAGTTACAAAGGCGGGCAGGTGGTCAAGAAGGCCAATCTCGTCAAAGCGAGCACGGAGACACTGCTGGAGCAGCTCGACTCGCCGGAGCGCTGGGCGGCGTATCAGTCAAAGCGGCTGCTGTTTGAAAAGGACTCGAAGGAAGTCGTGGCTGCGGTGGATGCCTGGGCAACCAAGAACGCGACCAATGACTATCGCCGGCTCCAGGCGCTCTCGCTTTATGAAGCGCACGAAACCGCGCGGCCCGAGCTGCTGAAGTCACTGCTGCGCGCCCCAGATGCCCGCATCCGCGCCTATGCCACGAGGACGCTTTCGACTTGGGCACGCAACGGTGTTTTGCCGGAGGCGCTGACGTTGCTTGAAACGCAGATCGCCGATGAAGATGCGCTCGTGCGGCTGGAGGCCATCGTGGCTGCCAGTTATGTGAATGATCCCCGCGCCGCCGTGGTGGCTGCCCGCTCGCTGGACAAGGAATTCAACGCCTATCACCTCCACGCGCTGACGAAGACCCTGCACGCCACGAACAAGCTCTGGGCGGCGCTGCTGACTGCGGGCAAGCTCAGCTTCGACAAGGACGAGCACCTCATCTTTGCCCTGCAAAACGGCTGGGTGGAGAACAATCCCGACGACCTCAAGAACCTCTCCGGTGCTGCGGTGGCATACAAGCCAAACGCGGCTTCCAGCAATGTCCTGGCCATCATCCGCCAGCAGATCGAGAAACATCAGGGCAATGCCGAAAAGCAGACGACCTGGCTCAAGGCGCTGGCCGGTGTCGCCACGGTGGAGGACCTGCCATTCATCTTCGAGCGCGGTGGCAAAAACGCCGCCGTGCTGGCTGCGCTGAAGACCGCGAAGCCGAAGGATGCGGAGACGCTGCTGGAGCCGCTCTTTGCCGACAGCGATCCCGCGCTGCGTGCCCAGGCGCTGCGACTGGCCGGAGCCTGGAAAGTCCAGGCCTTCGCCGACCGCATCCGCGAACTCGCCTTTGATGACAAGGCCCCGCTTCATGCGCAGGCCTTCGATGCCCTGATCAGCATGAAGCCGGATGAAGTGGTGGGCCGGATGTTGACGCAGTTTGCTACGCTCAAGACGCCGCAGGAGGCCGCGCCGCTGCTCAGTCAGGTGGTGGCCCGCACGGAAGGTCATGCCGCCCTGACGCGAGCTTTGCAGAAGCCCGAGGCGCTCTCGATCAGCAGCGCCAAGCTCGTGCTGCAAGCGCTGAACAGCCTCGGAAAGACCGACGCAAAACTCTCGCCGCTACTCATGAAGCTCGCGGGCATCAACGCCGCGCTTCCGGCTTACACGAAGGAGTATGTCAGCAACATCATCAAAGCCGCGAACACCTTTGGGAATGCTGCCGAGGGGAAGAAGATCTATGAGCAGACCGGCTGTATCGCCTGCCACATGCCGGGAGTCGCGCAGAGCAAGATCGGTCCCGATCTCAGCACGATCAGCCGTGGTTTGCCGATCGACATGATCATTACGGAGGTGGTCTGGCCGGCGCTGAACATCAAGGAAGGCTACGAAGCCGCGACGGTCACGATGCAGGACGGCAGCGTCGTCACCGGCTTCAAGCAGACCGACACGGCGGAAGCCATCGCCATCCGCGAGATGGCCACGGGCCAGGTGAAGAGCATCAAGCGTTCGGAGACACAGAGCATCCAGATCGGCGGCACCGTGATGCCCGACGGCCTCACCGCCACGATGAACGAGCAGCAGCTCGCGCACTTGGTGAAGTATCTCAGCCAGCTCGGGGCGGAGTGATTCTCGTGAGGTCACTCTTCCGGCTCAAGGCTCGCCCCGTAGGCCGCGCAGAGGCTGCCGGGCAGGGTGACCTGCACTTTGCATCCCTTTAGGCGGGCGGTCTCGGCGGCTAGCACGAGCTGGAGTGCGCCGCCCGCGCCCATGCTTTCACCGAGGATGGAGCGTGGCCGGTAGTCCTGACGTTGTTCGCCCTCGGCGAGCATCGCCATGGCGGAGGATTCCGCTTCATCGAGCATCGCAATGCCCGACTCCCCGCTCACTCGGACTTCCTTCCGGCTAAAGCCGGTGTTCCGCGCGATCTGCGCCAGCTTCTCCGCGCGTTCGCTTTCACTCAGAAAGGCAAAGGCGGGCGTGTGGGAGAGCTTCAGGCCGGTGTCGCCGAGACTCAGCAGCAGGGCAGCAGCTCCTTCGGTGGCTTTGAGGTCGGGATGATAATACGTCACGGCCTCGGCTCCGACCCAGTCGCATTCTTCGGCGCCGATCACGAGCACACGGTCCACGAGATTCTGAGTCAGCCAGGTGTGCGCCATCGACACCCCTTCGATGATGGCGCTGGATTCGCCGATGAGGGTGGTCACGGGGCCGTCCACGCCGAGGAAGGCGGCCACGTGGGAGGCGGGGGCATTGTAAACCGTCTCCGGGAAAATGAGCGGGCTGGCGAGCGCGGGCGTCTCGATGACTTCGTGGTAAAACTTGCCGCTGAATTGCACGCAGCCGTTGAACATGCACTGGATGATGCCGAGGCGGCCAGCACCCTGCCCATTGGGGAAGCCTGCTTTTTCCAAAGCCTCCAGCGCGGCGGCCATGATGAACTTCGTGATCGGGCTGGCGCGGCGAAGTCGGGGGAACTTGGGCAGCCGGTCTGCCGGGATGGGCGGCACCATGCGCACCGGGCAATCCCAGTCGCGCGTGCTGACGGTGCGCTGGCAGTTGGTGATGGTCAGCTCCGTGTTTCCAGTCACGGCAGCTACGAGTGACTCAGTGCCCCAGCCCGCCGCTGAAACCGCGCCGCTGCTGAGCACGCGAAGCTCTTTGCTAGCATCAAAACTGCGCACTGAGAACTGAGCACTGCCCACTGGCTTGAAAACCAGCGTCGCATTCGTCCCCCCAAACCCAAAGCTGTTCGTCAGCGCCACATTCACCTTCGCCTCCCGCCATTCTTTGACGAGATCGAAGCACACTGCGGGGTCGGTCTCGCGGACGTTCAGGCTGGCGGGCAGCCACTGGCCGCGCATGGCCATGAGGCAGATCACGGCTTCCACGGCTCCTGCGCCGCCGAGCAGATGACCCATGGCGGATTTCGTGGAGCTGAGGGCGATACGTCCGGCGCTTTCACAGGCCCAGGCTTTGATGGCGCTGGCTTCGGCGATGTCGTTGTAGGGGGTGCCGGTGCCGTGGGAGTTGATGTAGTCCACCTCGCCCGCCGTGACGCCCGCCATGGCGCAGGCTCCGGCCATGGTGCGGATGGCGGCTTTGCCCTCGGGATCGGGCTGGGTGAGATGATGCAGATCGGTGGCAGTCGCGTAGCCAGCAGCTTCAGAAATCGCGGTGGCACCGCGCTCAGCAGCAGCTTCTTCGCTTTCGAGAAGCATGACGGCGGCGCCTTCGCCGAGCGCCAGGCCATCGCGTGCGGCATCGAAAGGGCGCGGAACTCCGCTAGGAGCCAGAGCGCGCAACGTGTCGAACCCGGCGAAGACAAGCTCGGCGAGCGCATCGTAACCTCCGGCAAGCACGCGGCGTGCTTTGCCGGTCTGGATCATCGCCATGGCGTCCCCGATGGCATTCGCGCCACTGGCGCAGGCATTGGAGACGACAATGATCGGCCCGCGCCAGTCATACTCGGCGGCGATGGCGGAGATCTGCTTCTGCGGCTGGTAATACTCGACTCGGGAGAGCTGGCCGGGCACGCGTCCGGCATAGCCGATGGCGGTGCGGAAGTAGTCCTGCCCCACGCTCATGGCTCCAGCGGAGGTGCCGATGATGATGGCGTCGATGCACTGCAATCCTGGCAGTTTGGCCATGGCCAGCGCCTCGCGGATGGCGAGCAGGAGCATCTTCGTGCCTCGGTCGGTCAGGTGATCCCGCCGACGCGGCATTTTTAAAAAGAGGCGCTCGTCCGGCAGCGTGACCTGCGCGGCGGTTTTGGCGATGCGCTGGCTGACGTCAAACATCGTCACCGGGGTGAAGTTCATCCGGTTGGCCCGGAACGAGGCTTCGTTCTCCTGCCAGTCCATGCCGAGCGGCGACACGATGCCCGCGCCGGTAATGAGGATGCGTTGAGAAGAGGAAGACACGATCAGAGCAAAAGAGAACGGCGGAGAGGGATGGATGGATTCCAGCGCTTGAACCTACGCGCTGAACTCGCCACTGTCGCGGCCCAGCGCCTCCGGTTTAAGGACGCGCGGCCCTGAGTGTCAAATGTTTGGTGAACGATGGAAACAAAACCTCAGCCAGAAAGGTGATGAGATCGCCCTCTGGTATCCTGATGGCGCGCTCACGTTTCGGGAGCTGGAGGCAGCGGCGAGGGCACTGAAGCCACAGGTTTGCCCGGTGCTGGGAGAGTCTTATCTGGCGCAGGGAGATGGTGTGAATGTCACCTTGGCTTTGCTGGCAGGTTTTCTGACCGGGCGGCCCGTGCAGGTGGTTGAAAAAGATCGCCAGAGGCGTGTGCCGACCTCGGCAGCCTCTGCCGAAGTGGCGCTGATCAAGCAGACCGTCGGCAGTTCCGGCCTGCGGCGCTGCCAGTTCTTCAGCTTCGCGCAGATCGCCGCCGATGTGGATCGACTCCATGCCGCGCTTGGATTGGGCGGGCAGGATGTGGCGCTGGCCGCTCTGAGTGTGGCGCATTCGTTTGGCCTTACGACGACGGTTTTGCAGACGCTGCTGAACGGTCTGCCGACTCACTGGCTGCCCACGCCTTTCCCCACGGGCATGATCGAGGCGCTGGCGCAGCATGAGCGGGTCTTTCTCCCCGGAGTGCCAGCGATGTGGAAGGCCTGGCTGCTCTCGGGGCTGGATCTGAGCCACGTGACACTCGCCGTGTCCGCAGGCTCCACGCTGACGCTGGATCTGGAAAAGCGCGTGCGGGAGGTCTTTGGCCTCAAGCTGCACAATCTCTACGGCACGAGCGAATGCGGAGCCATCAGCTACGATGCCACCACGACACCGCGCAGCTCCGAGCCCGATATCGGCCAGGTGCTTCCAGGCATCGAAGTTCAGACGACTCAGGAAGGTCGGCTCATGGTGCGCAGCGATGCCGTGGGCCTCGGCTACGATGAGACGAAGCCCGGCGAGATCTTTGCCGATGGCGAGCACCTGACCTGGGATGTGATCGAGGTCGGAGAGCAGGGGTTGGTGTTTGATCAATGCCTCGGTGCGGGGATCAACGTCGCCAGTCGCAAGCTCGGGCCGCAGGAGATCGCCGCGAAGATCCGCGAAGCCACAGGCATCGAGGGCGTGCAGATCAGCGGAGCCCGGAGTCGCGATCCCGAGCGCGTGCAGGACGTCGTCTGCACCATCGCCCTGCCGCCCGCGCAACTCACCCAGGACTTCAAAGCCCGCGCCTGTGCCGCCCTCGCCGCGTGGGAGGTGCCGAGGCGGTGGGTGGTGGCGTAAAGTGAGGAATCGGGTTTCACCCCATGGAGATACGACGGTGTATCTTTAGAGTGGGTTCCATGGTTAACCATTATCTCGCTGCGGCCTCCTTGGTTGCCCTTTTGACCGCTCCAGTTTCGGGTGCGGAGAAAAAGGATGTCTCAGTACTCGACAAGTCAGCGATGGATGCGGCCACACGGCTGCAGGTGTTTCTCGACCGGGCGGATTTTCCGCCGGGGAAGATCGACGGTCATTACGGTCAGTTCACCGTGAAGGCGCTGGCGCTCTACCGCGAGTCACGCGGGGAGAAAGCCGCACCTCCGCCCGACAAGCCAGACGCAGCGCCGGATGTGAGCGGCCTCGACCTCGCGAGCATCGATCCCTTGTTTCTCAATTACACGGTGACGGAGGCCGATGTGGGCAACCTCGGTCCTGTGCCAGAGGCGGTGCCCGAGCAGGCGAAACTCAAAGCTCTGCCTTATCAAACAGCCGCTGAAGCCCTCGCGGAAAAGTTTCACACCGATGTGGACTTCCTCAGTGCGCTGAACCCTGGAGAAACGAAAGACATCAAGGCTGGAGCCACGCTCAGCGTGCCGAATGTCGTGCCATTTGAACTCACCAACGTGAAGAATTTGAAGCCCGGCAGCAAGCTGGCGGCCAATGACATTGAGGACGAGGCCAAAGAGGAACCGGAGGCGGGCAAGACGACGGTGAAAATCGACACGAAGACCAGCATGCTGACGGTACTCGAGGATGGGAAGCTCACAGCGGCTTATCCGGTGACCATCGGTTCCGGGAAGACCGAGTCACCTATCGGTGATTGAAAAGTACGCGGCGTCGCCAAGCTGCCGGACTATCGTCATGACGAGACGCTGCTGAAAAAGGGCGAGCGCAGTGACAAATTTCACCTCCTGCCTCCCGGCCCGAACAATCCGGTGGGAGTCGTCTGGATCGCGCTGAACAAGAAAGGCATCGGCCTGCACGGCACCAGCGACCCCGACAGCATCGGACGCTCCGCCAGCCACGGCTGTGTGCGGCTGGCGAACTGGG
>JBIKIA010000236.1:0-7359 GCA_044361885.1 Prosthecobacter sp.
ACCGCCTCTCCGAGGCTGGATGCGGGCGGGGTGGGGCGTGGGAAAGGTGGGTGGGCTGATGCGGCATTGCGATGTTCCTCTCTTGCACGCTGGCCGCTGCGCTGTACAAAGCGGGCCATGCCATCCCCGCAGATCGACATCCGCCACATCGCCAAGCTTTCCCGGCTCGCCCTCACGGACGAGGAGGCGGTGCATTATCAGGAGCAGCTCACCCGCATCCTCGGGCACATCGACCAACTCAGCAGCCATACTTTGGACGCCGAGCCGAGTGCCCATGCGATGCCGGTCTTTGATGTGGTGCGCGCGGATGTGGCGCGGCCTGGATTTACCCAGGAGGAGGCGCTGGCGAACGCGCCACGCCGCGCGATGGACCAGTTTCAGATTCCGAAGGTGCTCGAGTGATCTTTGCTGTCTCGCCATTCTGATTTCGTCCTTCGTCTTTTGCCTTTCTCTTCATGTCTCTCGCTACCTCCACCATCGCCGCTCTTCGTGGGCGCTTGCTCGCCAAAGAAATCACTCCGCGTGACATCGTGACGGATGTCGCCAAGGCCATCGACTCGCAGAATGCCAGCATCGGAGCCTATCTTTCCTGGGACTTGGACAAGGCGCTGAAGGAAGCGGACAAAGCCGATCTCTCCCAACCGCTGGGAGGCATCCCGATTGGCATCAAGGACAACATGAATGTCACGGGTGAGCCCTGCACTTGTGGTTCGCGGATGCTGGCGGAGAACTACACCGCGCCGTATGACGCCGGTGCCATCACGAAGCTGCGTGCGGGTGGGGCGGTGCCTTTTGGGCGCATGAACATGGATGAATTTGCGATGGGTTCCTCCACAGAAAACTCGGCCCTCGGCGTGACGCGGAATCCGCGTGACCTCGACCGCATTCCAGGCGGCAGCAGCGGCGGCAGTGCGGCGGCAGTGGCAGGGAATCTGGCGATCGCGACGCTGGGATCTGACACGGGCGGCTCCATCCGCCAGCCCGCCGCGCTTTGCGGATGTGTGGGGATCAAGCCGACCTACGGGCGTATCTCGCGCTACGGTCTGGTGGCCTTTGCGTCATCGCTGGATCAGATCGGCCCGATCACGAAGACGGTGGAAGACGCCGCGCTTTTGCTGAACCACCTGTGCGGCAAAGATGCGCGCGACTCCACCTCACTGGATGTCGCCGTGCCGGACTTCACCACTGCCATTGGCAAGGACATCAAAGGGCTGCGCATCGGCCTGCCGAAAGAGTATTTTATTTCAGGCATTCATGCTGGCGTGACGGCAGCCGTGAACGCGGCGATCAAGAAGCTGGAGTCGCTGGGAGCCATCCCGGTGGAGATCAGTCTGCCTCATACTGATGTCGGCGTGAGCACCTACTACATCATCGCCCCGGCGGAAGCTTCGGCGAATTTGGCGCGCTTTGATGGCGTGCGTTACGGTCACCGCAGTGCGGCGGCGAATGATCTGCTGGAGCATTACATGATGAGCCGCGAAGAGGGCTTTGGCCCGGAGGTGAAGCGGCGCATTTTACTCGGAACGTATGTGCTGAGCAGCGGCTACTACGATGCTTATTACATCAAGGCGCAGCGTGCGCGCACGCTGATCCGGCAGGACTTCGAGCGGGCCTTTGAGAAGGTGGATGTGATCGTGAGTCCGACGAGCCCGACGCCAGCGCACAAGCTGGGGGAACTGAAGGACAATCCGCTGGCGGCGTATCTGGAGGATGTGTTCACGATTCCGGTGAATCTGGCCGGGCTTCCAGCGATCAGCGTGCCCTGCGGTACGGCGGAGGAAGGTGGCAAGCATCTGCCGGTGGGGCTTCAGATCATCGGCAAGCCTCTGGATGAACTGACGCTGCTGCGCGTGGCGGATGCGTTTGAGAAGGCCTGATCCTCTTATGCAACTCTCCGACCTCATCTTTACCGGCTTCAACAAACGGGTGGCGGCGCTGCAACGCGGGACGGGTCAGATCGTCTGGCAGTGGAAGGCGTACCACAATGGCTACGTGACGCTGCTGCTGGACGGCGGGATGCTGATCGTGTCGGTGAACGGCTACATGTATGGGCTGGATGCGCTGACGGGCCGGGAGATCTGGCAGAACGAGATGGAGGGATTTGGCTACGGCGTGGCGAGTCTGGTGTCCGTGAACGGCGTCACCGGGGCATCGCTGCAGAGTGTGGTGGCTGAGCAGCATGCTGCTGCTTCTGTGGCGACAAGCTCGGCGGCCTGAGGCGGCCTAGCGCTTCATCATGGTGACGATGCGGTGGACCATCTGGGTGAGCTCGCCAGCTTCGTAGGGCTTTGGCAGGACGCCGACGAAGCCTTTTTCGAGGTAGGTCATCTGGACGTCTTCATTGACGCTGCCGCTGGTGACGACGACGCGGGCATCGGGGTCGAATTTGAGAATCTCGGCGGCGGTTTCGCCTCCGTTCATGCCGCCACGGAGGGTGAGGTCCATGAGGACGACATCGGGCGCGGTGCCGGTGCGGGCGAGGCTTTGATAGATGCGGACGGCGTCCTGGCCGTTGTCGGTCTCGACGACTTCATAGCCGCAGCGCTTGAGGATCATGTGGGCGACTTTGCGCAGGTCGTCTTCGTCATCGACGATGAGGACGCGGCCCTGGCCGTTTTTGAGGGGGACGGGTGCGTTGTTGGCCGAGGCAGCGGCGGCGGTCTCGGGCGCTGGCGGCGGGACGGCTGGGAGCAGAACGGTGAACTCAGTACCGACATTGAGCCGGGAGGTGACACGGAGGTCGCCGTCGAGGTCTTTGATGAAGCGTTTGCAGGTGGTGAGGCCGATGCCGTTGCCGTCGGTCTTGGTGGTGAAGGATTCGCGGAAGAGGCGGGTGAGGTTTTCCGGTGCGATGCCGCAGCCACGATCCCGGACGGTGAGTCGAATGTAGGTGCCGGGCGTCAGGACTTGGTCTTGGCCGAGGGCGATGTCGGCGTTTTCGGCATCGACATCCATGTGGCCGCCCTGGGGCATGGCCTGGATGCCGTTGAGGATGAGGTTTTGCAGCACCTGGCTGATCTTGGTGCCATCGGCAATGGGCCAGCGGAGGTGCTGTCCGAGGCGGACGTTGACGTGTACGTTGGCGCCAGCGCTGGCAAATTTGACGGTGTCCTGAACGATGGGGGTGAGATCGACGGGCTTCTTTTCGTGAGGCTGAGCTTTGCAGGCGGAGACGACCTGGGAGGTGAACTGGCGGGCGCGTTTCAGGCCGCTGAAGATGAGCTGGAGTTCTTCATTGAGGGCGGGGTCACCGCCGACCTTCTGAACGAGGTCGGAGAGACGCATGGTGACGGGACCGAGGAGGTTGTTCACGTCGTGGGCGATGCCCTGGGCCAGTGCGGCGAGGTTGTCCTTTTTGAGCTGGTCGGAACTGGCATCGAGATCATCGGCCTTCAGAGGTATCGTTTTGGCGGAGGCTGCCGAGACGATGGTGACTGGTGAGACGATCAGGGTGTAGTTCAGCAGCTTGCGCATGCTGTTAAAGACGGCCCGAATCCGCCAGCGGCAGTGCTGAGGCTCCTGGCCGTAGAAGTTCTGGAGTCGGCACTCGCATTCGTGAGCACCGCCGTTTTCGATCGCGAGATTCAGGCTCTGGAGAAGCGTGGCAGCTTCAAGATCACCCACGGCGAGATCGCAAAGCGACATGCCGCGCAGTCCTTTGTCAGGCTCTGCGCCGACCATGGCAGCAGCGGTGGTATTGCTGAAGAGAACCTGTGGGCCGCCGCTTGTTTGGGTGTCGGCCTCGACGATAATGACGCCTTCGGGCACTTGATCGAGGGCTACTCGGAGGAAGTAGTTGGCCGTCTTCATTTGATCGAGGCTGGCCTCTAGGTCAGCCAAGGTCTCAGGGCGCAGGGTATCGGGAGCGAGAGTCATGGCAGCGAATGCCGCGTCTTTTAATGATTTTAGATAGTTAAGTAAACCTTATTTTTTGGAGAACTGTTCTTTTTTGCCTCTCGTTTTTGAAAATGAGGATTCGGCGACGGGTTGCGCCCCGGTTTTCGAGTCGATGCACTGGCTTCAGCAAACCGGTGGTAATTCGTTACCAAAAGTGCCAGACGCTGATGGATCCGATCCGGTTATTGAGCGGAGTCTTTGGCCTGCTGCTGGCTGGCGGCGTCGAGCTTGCTCATGGGGTAGGGGACTTCCTGGGCGTTGGCGGGCATGCGCAGGATCACAGTATCGCCATCCAGGCGGACGAAGCCGGCCTTGATCTTTTTCCCCTCAAAGTTCGTCCAGGTCATGATCGGTGGCAGGTCCGGCTTGGCCTTGCCAGCATTGGAGACAGGCGTCATTTTTGCGCCTTTGCCGTCGAGTGATGCCCCTTCGGTGATCCATTCGCGGATTTTCTCGATGTCGCGGGGACTCAGGTTTTCTTCCGGCGGCATGTGCGCTTCGTGGCTGGCATCTGCGATGACGACAAACATGTGGCTTTCCGCCGGATTGCCAGGGACGATGACCCCTTTGGGGTTGATGTCGAGCTTCAGGGTTTCGAGGTCATCAAAGACGTAACCGGCCTTTTTCTTGCCCGTTTTCTGGCTGTGGCACTCGTAGCAGTTTTTTTCCAGGATCGGGGCGATGTCCTTTTTAAAGTCAGCGGCGGCGGCTGGCAGGGTGACGAAAAGGAAGGGCAGCAGGGGGCGAAGATTCATGCGGGGGAGGGCGTCATCATCAAACGCCAGAAAGTGGATGTCCTTAGTTTTTGCGCCTCGGTGGGCGAAAATTGCGCGGGTTGCGTCGGGGCAGCTTTGCGTGAGAGTCGGGCGTGCTCTCCGCCATCGACAGCTTCATCCTCTACCTTGCTACGGAGCGTGGGCTGTCCACGAACTACCAACTGCTCGTGCGCCGTGTGCTGGAGGGGCTGGCCTCATGGCTGAAAGAGCATCGCGAAGTATCCACGGTGGCTGATGTGACCACGGACCTGCTCACGGATTATCTAGCGAGACGGAAGAAGGACGGTTTGGCTGCCTCAAGCGCGCGGATCGAGCTGGTGGCGATGAAGATCTTCTTCCGCTGGCTGGCTGCGCGTGGGAAGCGGGTGGGAGATCCAGCGGAAGCGATCCTGCCGCCGCGCGTGGAAAAGCATCTCCCCGGCACGCTGAATGAAGAGACCGTGCGGCAACTTATCGAGTCCATCTCCGGCAATGGTCCGCTGGATCGCCGAGACCGGGCCATCATGGAGTTATTTTACGCCAGTGGGCTGCGGCTTTCAGAGCTGGTAAACTCGCGTCTGGAGCATCTGAGCCTCGAAGAAGGCTGGATCCGAGTGGTGGGGAAGGGGAACAAGACGCGTCTCTGCCCCGTGGGAGGTGCGGCACGGGAGGCGCTGCAATCTTACCTCGATCATTCTCGTCCGTCCCTCGTTTCGTCGAAGACACAGAGCCATGTCTTTCTCAGCATTCACGGCACACTTCTGACGACGGCACGGGTGAAACAGATCGTCCAGGAACGTGCCAAGGCTGCGGGTTTGGAGGTGCATGTGCATCCCCATCTTCTCAGGCATTCCTTTGCCACTCATCTGCTGAACAACGGCGCTGACCTGCGAGTGATTCAGGAGATGCTCGGCCATGCAGACATCTCGACGACGCAGATCTACACTCATGTGGATCAGCGTCGGCTGAAGCAAGTTCACCGGCAGTTTCATCCACGTGCCTGAAAGTGGATATTTTCTGGAATAATTCAGGAATAACAATCAGGCGGTTGCCTCCCATGATCGAACGTTGCCTCACCCAGCGTTACTAATGCTGCCCATGAATGCCACGGCCACCCAGCTCCTGCTCGCTCTGCTTATGGCAGTGCCGCTGCATCTTTGCTGCTGGATGGGGCTGATGAAGGTTGAGAATGAGGCTGCATGCTCTGCCTGCCATCAATTTCTCAATGCCGAGGGGAGTGCCTCTGAGTCTGCTCCGCCTCCACCGCGCCACTGTGAATGCTGCGATGACACGCTTCAGCGCGATCTGACACCCTCCGCCATTGCAGCGCCGCGCCCGTTGTTCAGTGAACTTCCACTTTTCACTTGGGTCGCGCCGGAGCATCCGCTCCAAGCTGGATCGCCAGAAAACTCACCACGGCAACACGTCCGTGACGGTCATTCCCCACCCGCAGGCTTCGCGCCGCTCTACCAGCGTTATTGCGCCCTACTGCTCTGAGGTTTCCGGGCTTCTGTGGAGATCCTTCCAGGCAAAGCGTTGCTAGATTGTGCCAAAACGGAAGCCCTGGCGCCAAAAAGCGCACCGCTTTTCACCGGGTATCTCATGCCCAAAGTCCGAGAAATCAGTCAAAGAAACCCAAAATCTAATTTTACCCAACATCATGAAAACGATCCTTTCCATCCTTGCCCTCGCCGCCCTTTCCACCAGCCTCATGGCCGGTGAAGCCTGTAAAAAATGCTGCTCAGACAAAGGCAAGTCCTGCGCCGAGTGCTGCAAAGATGCGGGCAAGACCTGCGGCAAAGATTGCTGCAAAGAGAAATAATCACGGTTCTGAGGCACCGCCCCATCTTCTATGATGAAGTGCTGAAGCTCCATTTTACCACACTGCCGTCATTCGGTCCGCCGGATGGCGGCGGTCCTTTTTTCCAGTAGGCTAGGTAAGCTGAGCGAAAAAAGGTGATTCCCGGCTTGCTTCACAGCCCTCGATTTCGTTAATCTCGAATATAGAACCATTCTTGCACCGTCATGGACCCCCAGCAGACACCTTCTGATCAGCCCGCCCCGACCCCACCGCCACAACATCCTGGCATGGGCACACAACCCATCGGTTATCCGCCCGGCTATCCCATGCAGCCCGGCATGATGCCTCCTCAGGGGTATCAATCAGGCCCCATCGGTTATCCGCCTGGCTACCCCATGCAGCCCGGCATGATGCCGCCGCAAGGCTATCCCCAGCCGATGGGCTATCCACCCGGCTATCCCCAGCCGATGGGCTATCCGCAAGGTTACCCCCAGGGTTATCCGCAGCCCGGCTATCCTCAGCAAGGTTATCCGCAGGGCTATCCCATGCCCATGCAGCCCGGCATGATGCCACCGCCACAAGGCATACCCATGCCCGAGCCAGCGCCTGTTCCTGCGGCTGTGCCCATCGCAGCACCATCAGCCACTCCTGCGCCCAGCAGCATCGTGCCACCGGCGCCAGCCATCAGTGCCGAGCCTGAGTCTGTGGTCCCGGTCATCGTTGAAGCCGAGAACCATGAAGAAGGTCACGCCTTCCATCCGCCCGGCTTTGTGCCCACGGAGACGAAGAAGGTCAATCCCATCGTCCAGCTATGGCGCAAGGTCGGTGGCGGCTCGCTTACTCTGAGCATCGCCATCCACGCAGGTATCCTCATCATCGGCGGAGCCATCGTCGTCAGTTCGCAGA
>JBIKIA010000237.1:0-7351 GCA_044361885.1 Prosthecobacter sp.
CCGTACATCTTCTTCGTGGCTTCGCTCTCGCGGTCGAAGTTCACCACATCCGGCACATCCTTTTGCATGTGATAGGCCAGCTCGTAGGACTTGATCCGCGCCGCCAGTGCCGGGTCATCGGGATAACGAAGTGCGCTGAGGCGGTTCAGTTTCCCTGCCAAAGTAAAGCGCGCCGCCTGATCCGCCTCGCTCATGGCGATCTCTGGCCGCGCGTAGGCCAGCGGGTTCTTGGGATCGATCTTGAGATTCACCGCATCATAGGCCGGGCCGAGGTAGTGGCCATCCTTCAGATCAAAGAAACGCGGGCCGATGTTGATGAACTGCGGCAGGTTGTCATTGAGCGATCCGAGCCCGTAAGTCACCCACGCTCCGATGGTGGGATGGCGGCCATCGAGCATGTGCTTGCCGGAGTGGAACTGCACTTGGGCACCGTGATTGTCATCCGTGGTCCACATGCTGCGGATGATGGCGAGGTCATCCACCGAGTCGCGCAGGTGCGGGAACCAGTCGCTCACCTCAATGCCGCTTTGCCCACCTTTGCGGAAGCCGATCTGGAGTGGGTAGATCTTGTTCCGCTGCTGGCCGTTCGCGTCATTCACCACCACGACGCGCACCTTCTTCCGCCTCTCCGGATCGAGCACGTCTTTGTAAGGTGTCTCGCTGATGCTTTTGCCCGCATATTTGTTCAGCAGCGGCTTCGGATCGAAGCTCTCCATGTGACTCACCCCGCCACGCATGAACAGCCAGATCACATTCTTCGCCCGTGGCTGGAAGTGCGGCTTCCCATCCGGAAACTCCGGCAACGTGACTGCACCAGCCTCACGCTGGAGCAGCGACTGCAAAGCCACACCCGCAAAGCCCAGCCCGACATCGGACAGGAAAGCGCGGCGCTGGAGAGGATGAGGCATGAGACACTTACGCTGCGAGGTGCGAATGATTTTCGAGCTAGCGCAAAGCTTCTCTCTTGGCTCGCGCCGTATCGCCCTCTATTTTCAGGACATGAAACGCAACCGCATCGGCCGCACTGGCATCGTCGTCACTGACATCTGCATGGGAACCATGACCTTCGGCCTGCAAGCCGATGAGAAGACCTCCTTTGCCATCATGGACCGTGCGATTGATGCGGGGATCGACTTTTTTGACACGGCTGAGATGTATCCCGTGCCGCCGAGCGCGGAGCTGTTTGGCGTGACGGAGCAGATCGTCGGCAAGTGGCTGAAAGGTCGCACGCGGGGTGAGATCATCATCGCCAGCAAAGTCACCGGCCCCGGCCATGGCTGGTTCCGCCCGCCGATCCGGGGTGGCTTCACCGCGCTGGATCGGCGGCAGATTTTCCAGGCCTGCGAGGACAGCCTGCGCCGTCTCCAGACCGACTACATCGACCTCTACCAGACGCATTGGCCCGATCACGGCATGGAGCAGGCGGAGACGCTCGGCGCGCTGACCGACCTCATCGACCAGGGCAAAATCCGCGCCTGGGGCAGCAGCAACGAAACCAGTTGGGGAGTGATGAAGAACCTCTGGGAAGCCGAGAAGTATGGTCTCGCTCGCATGGCCTCGGTTCAGAACAATTTCTCCCTGATCAACCGTCGCTGTGAGAACGAGCTGGCTCAGGTTTGCCGGAAGGAAAACGTGAGCCTGCTGCCCTACTCACCCCTCGGCGGTGGCGTGCTCTGCGGCAAATACAACGGCGGCGCTTTGCCGAAAGGTGCTCGTTTCACCGACTACATCCAGAACGGCGGCCCGCGTCAGAAGCGCATGGCCGCGCGCTTCGTGAATGAACGCAGTCTCGAAACCACGGCACTACTTCAAGTCATCGCCGCCGACCTCGGCGTGAGCGTCACCGCGCTCGCGCTGGCCTGGAGCAAGCAGCACGACTTCGTCGCCTCCACCATCGTCGGAGCCACCACCGTCGCCCAGCTTGAAGAAAGCCTGCAAGCCGCTGACCTCGTGCTCAGCCCAGAGACGCTGGCTCGCATCGACGAGATCGATGCCGAGATCCCGAATCCGATGACGGAGGATGGTTTGAGGAGACTCTGAGCGGAATAAAGTCGGCGAGGAGCACTCACACGGAGGCTGATTCAGCCCTCATCTTCCATGAAGAAACTCCTCCTCTCCCTGCTGCTCATCTCATCTGCCACCTTCGCTGCCAACCCGGAGGACTTCACCGTGAAGTCCGCCACAGGCTCGGAGAGCTTCACGCTTAAAGAAGCGAAGGGGAAATATGTGGCCGTGCATTTCCTCCTGAAAACCGAGTGCCCCGTCTGCCTGCGCCACACGCGCGACCACTTCGCCAAATCCGCGACTTTGCCAAACGTCATGCAGCTTTTCCTCAAACCGGACACGGATCAGGAGATCGAATCCTGGGCCGCCAAGCTGCCTGCGGAGGAACTGACGAAACACCCGATCTACCGCGATGCGAACGCGAAGCTCGCCAAGGCCTTCGACATCCCGGATGGCTATGCTTTCCACGGCCAAGTCGTGCATTACCCCGCCACTGTCCTGCTCGGACCCGATGGCAAAGAAGTCTTTCGCTACGTCGGCAAGAACAACGGCGACCGTCTCAGCTTCGAAAAGCTCGCCGAGAAAGTGGCGGAGCTCTCGAAGCCGTGACATGGCTGCAAGGTGAAGCCAGTCATCACCACCCGTCCCGCCGTCGAATCCGACGCGCCTCTCCTGCTCCAGCTCATCGGCGAGCTGGCCGAGTATGAAAAGCTCACGCACGAGGTCGTGGCGACTGCGGACAGCCTGCGCGCGACGCTCTTTGGCCCGAATCGCAGTGCTGAGGCACTCATCGGCTGCGTGGATGAAGTGCCTGCGGGCATGGCGATCTTTTTCCCTAACTACTCCACCTTTCTCGCGAGACCTGGGATTCATCTCGAAGACCTCTACGTCCAGCCTGCGCATCGCGGCTGCGGTTTGGGCAAAGCCCTCATCGCCGCCGTGGCAAAGGTCGCCGTCGAGCGCGGCTGCGGTCGCTACGAATGGACCGTGCTCGACTGGAACCAACCCGCCATCGACTTCTACCACAGCCTCGGCGCCGAGATGAAAAGCGACTGGCGCATCATGCGCGTCGCGGGCGAGGCTTTGCAGAAGATGGCAGGTATATAAAGCCGCTTCCCATAGCTGCCGGACATCGCTAGCCTTTACACCATGACCTGGATCGAATGCACCCGCGAGCACCTGGAAGCCATCCGTGCCATCTTCAATGACGCCATCATGAACTCGACGGCGCTGTACGACTATGTGCCGCGGTCACCGGAGGTGATGGAGGTGTGGTTTGAGGCCAAACAAAAAGGCGATCTGCCCATCCTTGGCGTGCTGAGTGATGATGGTGAACTGATGGGTTTCGGCAGCTACGGGCAGTTTCGGCCGCATGCCGCCTACAAGTACAGCGTGGAGCATTCGATCTATGTCGATGCACGCTTCCGTGGGCTCGGGCTGGGAAAGGCGATCCTCCAGCGGCTGATCGAACACGCGCAACAGCAGGACTACCACATGATGATCGGGGTCATCGACGCGCAAAATGCCACCAGCATCGCCCTGCATGAAAAGCTGGGCTTTACCTCCTGCGGACACATCCGCGAGGCGGGTTATAAGTTTGGTCGCTGGCTGGATCTGGCGCTGTATCAGCTCGTGCTGGGCACGCCGACGCAGCCGAAAGAGAGTTGAAGATTAGCGGATGAAGTAGCTCAGGTTTTCCAGCTCCACGGCCAGATCCACGCTGTTCACCACCACGTTTTCCGGCACATCAAGCACCGTCGGGGAGAAGTTCAGGATGGCCTGGATGCCAGCCTCGACGATCTGATTTGTCACCAACTGGGCGCTGCTGGCCGGCACGGTCAGGATGGCCATCTTGACCTGCCGTTCCTTGATGAACTTGGCCATTTCACTCAGATGAAGGATAGGAATGCTCAGGCCCAACTGCGCTCGCGGAGCAATGTCAAAGGCTGCGGCAACCTCGAAGCCCTCCTTTTTGAAGCCACCGTAGCGCAAAAGCGCCGAGCCCAGATTCCCCACTCCCACGAGGATGACCGGCTGAAGATGATTTTGTCCCAACACCTCGGCGATCGTCGCGCTCAGGACATCCACGTTGTAGCCGAGTCCACGCGTGCCGAACTGGCCGAAATAGGTCAGGTCCTTGCGCAGTTGTGTGGACTTCACGCCCGCAGCCTTGGCCAGCGCCTCGGACGAGACGGTATCGACGTCATTCTCTCTCAGCTTGCTCAGGCAGCGCTGGTAGATGGACAGCCGGTAGATGGATTTGCGGGGGATGTCTATGCGAGCCACTTGTGAAAATTCACCCGCTGACATGGTTTGTCAATGCAGCCGTTAGGCTTCACACCTAACTCTCGCCCACTATCCCGCGTGTGATTCTCTCCAGGATGGCGTTTTGCTTTTACCCCATGAAACTCGCCACCCTCCTCGCCCTGGTTTCCACCCTCACCTTCGCTGCCGACCATCCCGACACCACCGGCTGGAAAGATCTCTTCACCGCCGATCTCTCAAACACCGTCGCCCCCGGCGGTTGGGGCTTTGCGAATGGGGATCTCGGCGCCAAAGACCACGACACGCTCTGGACGAAGGACTCGTATGGCGACTTCATCCTCGATCTCGAATTCAAAGTGGCCAAGGAATCCAACAGCGGCGTCTTCCTCCGCTCCGGCGATATCAAGAACGTCCTCTCCGCACTCGAAATCCAGGTCCACGACAGCGCAGACGGCAGCAAATACGGCATGGTCGCCGCAATCTACGACGCCATGCCGCCAGCCAAAAGCGCGGCGAAGCCCGTCGGCGAATGGAACCGCTTCACCATCACCTGCAAAGGCCCGCAGGTCACCGTCCTCTTCAACGGTGAGACAGTGATCGACGCCAACCTCGACAACTGGCCAGAAGCCGGCAAAAACCCCGACGGCACACCGAACAAATTCAAGAAAGCCCTCAAAGACTACGCCCGCACCGGCCCCATCGGCCTCCAGGGACTTCATGGCAAAGCGCAGGCTCCCGTTTGGTATCGGAATCTGAAGATCAAGGTGCTGGAATAGAGATGATCCTCGCCCTTCTATCCACGGCCACCTGCGCGAGTTCCTCGACTCCGACTGGACCATGCTGAACGAACGCATCGCCGAGCAACATCGCGGCGGCCTGCTCACGCAGGGCTCGATTCTCAGCCTCACCTCCGATGGCACGCGACATCGCCCGGTGCATCGCGGCGTGCGGCTGCTGGAGTCCATCATCGGCAAACCGGCACCGCCGCCGCCTGCCAATGTGCCCGCGCTCACCACGCCCGCGCCGAACACGAAAAAATCCACTGTGCGCGAGAAGCTGGAGCAGCACCGGTGCCGATCCCAAACTCGATCCCAGCGGTGCGCTGCCCGATGGCCGCAAGTTCGCCGCCGCCGCGAAAAAGACTGACTACGAGATCCTTTCCCTCATCGAGTCACCCGTCACCAGCCCGCTGTTTATGAAACGCTAAATCGCAGACCCAGCCCGTCTCTCACCATCCATGAAAAAACATCTCAAACCCACTCCCACTCGTCGCGACTTCATTGCCACGGGCGCTGCCGTCCTCGGCTTTAACATCATCCCGCGTCATGTGCTCGGTGCGCCCGGAGTGCCTGCGCCTTCAGAGAAGCTGAACATTGGCTGCGTAGGCATCGGCGGCCAAGGCGGCAGCGTCACACGTGATCTCGCTAGCTTTGCCAATGTGCAGATCGCCGCGCTTTGCGATGTGGAGCAGAAGCATGAGGCGACGATGGCGAAGGCTTATCCCGGCAGGCCCTTTTACAAAGACTACCGCGAGATGTTGGCGACTGAGAAAGGCCTCGACGCCGTGATGGTCGGCACACCGGATCACTGGCACGCACCGATCTCCCTCGCCGCGATGAAGCTCGGCAAGCATGTGTATTGCGAGAAGCCGCTCGCGCACACCATCGAAGAGACACGCATCATGGCCAAGGTGGCCGCTGAGATGAAAGTGGTCACGCAGATGGGAAACACGGGCCATGCGAGCGAAGGCCTGCGACTCACGAAGGAATGGATCGACGTGGGCGCCATCGGCGCCGTGAGCGAGGTGCATGTCTGGTCAGATCGCCCCGGCACGTTCTGGGATTCACAGGGCAAACCACGGCCTAGCGAAAAGCTCCCCGTGCCATCGACACTCGATTGGAATCAATGGCAGGGCGCGGCCCCCGAGCATGATTATCACCCGCTCTATGTGCCCCGGAAGTGGCGTGGCTGGTTCGACTACGGCTGCGGTGCGCTCGGCGACATGATGGTGCACAATGCGGACCCCGCCTGGTATGCGCTCGATCTTGGTGCGCCAACTTCAGTGGAAGCCGAATGCTCGGAGACCAATGCGGATTCCTTCCCTGTGTGGAGCATCGTCACCTGGCACTTCGCCGCGAAGGGCAATCGTGGTCCCGTGAAGCTCACCTGGTATGACGGCGGCAAACAACCAGCTCCACCGCCCGGATTCGATCCTGCGCGCAAGATCGGCGACAACGGCATCCTCTTCCTCGGCGACAACGGCTCCATCACCGCTCCAGGCTGGTCCGGCACGCCGCGCATCGTTCCTGAAAGCCAGATGCGCAGTTTCAAACTGCCACCGCGCACCATCGCCCGCAGCCCTGGGCATCGTGAAGAATGGGTCGCCGCCTGCCTTGCTGGCAAACCGGAAGATGCGAAGGCAAACTTCGCCTATGCCGCGCCCTACACCGAGGCGTTGCTCACCGGCGTGCTGCCCATCCGCCTCGGAAAACGCATCGAATGGGACAGCGCCGCCATGAAAGCCACCAACGCGCCTGAAGCTGATGCTTTGATCCGCAAGACCTACCGCAAAGGCTTCGAACTGCCCGTCTAAATTCATACACTTACCGCCATCCCAACGCCGGCGGCAAAAACCTCGGCCTCAAGCACGGCCAGCACATCGACTACAACCGCCCGCACCTCAAAGAAGACTGCACGCTCAGCTACGACGAATTGAAATCTCTCTGCGGCAAGCCTAAGGACGAAAAAGCCCGGCTGAGCAATATCATGGTCACCATGCTGCAAAAAATGGAAGTGAATGCCGAGAAATTCCTCGATAGCCTCGGCCCGGTGAGCGAGGTGATTTGATCCAAAACCCCACGCTCATGATTCAAGCTCACCTCAAACATGCGTCGTTGCTTCTCATGCTGCTCGCAGGCAGCGCCATGGCCGCCGACATCGAACTCACTGAAACCCTCCAGCTTCCCGAATGCCACAGCCTCGGCTGGGTGCGTGCGAATGCGGGCGTGAAAGGCCAGAACGGAACGAACATCATCCTTGATGAAGCCAAGTGGGGCACGCCATCGCCGGGGCAGGTCATCGA
>JBIKIA010000238.1:0-7334 GCA_044361885.1 Prosthecobacter sp.
GACCTGCAAGCCATCGTCCAGAATGCCGATGCGGATACCTGTGCCGCGATAGCTATCCCAGGTTGACACCACGCGCAGGTCGATGCCTGCCACGGCTTGGTTTTGACCTGTGTTTTGCAGATGCCACTGGTAGCCGGGGTTCGCTGGATTGTGGGCAAAGAAGGGATCGTCGGGCACCAGGCGATGCTGCATTTGTCGGGCCAGCATGGGCTCCGCAGAGCGGACTCCTGGGAGCCGCATCAATTGTTTGGCTCCGTCCACGGCGGCGGTGGCGCTGCCGTTGAACTCGACCACCGCATACTTGCCACGAGCCTGAGACTTCGCGACGCCTGGAAGCTGTGACAGGCTGGCCGCGCTCGTGCCATTCAGCTCCACGAGCACCTTCTTCGTCAGCCATCGCCGGTTCGCCTAATCCTGCGGCGCATCCTTTTCATACAGCACCCACTCACCCTTCGTGCCGAGTTCATTCGGCGAGCGGACAAAGGCCCTGCCGCCCACGCTGATCTGAGCCTGCGCGAGCGATGCGGCAAAGAGCAGTGTAATGAAGATCCAGCGTTTCATGGTCGGTATACGAATGGAGGCGAATTATGAAACAATGATCAAAAAGGGCGAACCAGGGAAGCGCTTATTTCTTCCCCTTCGTTGCCGCCGCCGTGAACCAATCGCCGCCGCCGCCTCCTCCGAATGGATTACCCATACCACCGCCTGACGGGCGACCGCCACCTTGACCGCCCTGACCAAAGCTGGGGCGGCTTTGACCACCGCCACCACCCGAAGGTGCTCCAGCCGGACGCCCGCCACCCTGCTTCTTCTCGAAGTCAGGTTTCGACTTGAGGCTAAGCGCGATGCGCTTCCGCTGGATGTCCACTTCCATCACTGTCGCCATCACTCGCTGGCCGACTTTCACCGCCTCAGCAGCATCTTTGACGAAGCTGTCACTGAGCTGGCTGACGTGCGCGAGACCGTCCTGATGCACGCCGATGTCGATGAAGGCTCCGAAGGCCGTGACGTTTGTGATCACACCGGGCAGCTTCATGCCCACTTGGAGATCCTTCATGTCATTCACGCCTTCGGCGAATTTGAAGATCTCGAACTGCTTGCGCGGATCGCGGCCCGGCTTCGCCAGCTCGCTCATGATGTCTTGCAGCGTCGGCAGACCGACATCGGTGCTGACATATTTTTTAAGCTCGATCTTCTGACGCAGTTCGGGCTTCTGCATGAGATCGGCGACGGTGCAGCCGAGGTCAGCGGCCATCTTTTCCACCAGCGGATAGCGTTCAGGATGCACGGCGCTGGAGTCCAACGGATGCCCAGCATCGCGGATGCGCAGGAAGCCGGCGGCCTGCTCAAAAGCTTTGTCGCCGAGACGCGGCACCTTCATGAGGTCTTTGCGTGACTTGAAGGGGCCGTTCTCATTACGGAAGGCGACGATGTTCGCGGCGTGCGTGCTGTTCAGGCCAGAGACGTAGCTGAGGAGCTGCTTGCTAGCGGTGTTCACCTCCACGCCGACGTTGTTCACGCAACTGATGACGATGTTGTCCAGCCCGTCCTTGAGCTGCTTTTGATCGACATCGTGCTGATACTGACCCACGCCGATGGACTTCGGATCGAGCTTCACCAACTCGGCGAGCGGGTCCATGAGACGACGCCCGATGGACACCGCACCGCGCACGGTGAGGTCATGATCGGGGAACTCCTCACGCGCGACATCGCTGGCACTGTAGATGGAGGCTCCGCTCTCATTCACCATGATCACCGGGATGTGTTTCGGGATGCCGATCTTGTTGATGAAACCTTCCGTCTCGCGGCTGGCGGTGCCGTTGCCGATGGCGATGGCTTCGATCTTGAAGCGCTCGATCAGATTCAGCACCAGCGTCTTCGCATGCATGAGGCTGTTGCCCTCGCCGAGCAGGTAGATGACGTCATTGAAAAGGAGCTGCCCCTGCGCATCGAGCACCACCGTTTTGCAACCGGAGCGGAAGCCGGGATCGATACCCATCATGCGCTTCTGACCCAGCGGTGCCGCTAGCAGCAGCTCGCGCAGATTGTCGGCGAAGACTTTTACCGCGTCGGTGTCTGCCTTCTTCTTCGAGTCGAGGCGGAATTCCGTCTCCATGCTGGAGCTGAGCAGACGCTTGTAACTGTCTGCACAGGCCAGTTTCATCTGGTCCGTGCAGGCATTGCCGCCTTTGGCAAACATCTGCGTCACGATCTGCACCGCCGTCTCTTCCGGCGGCTGGATGCGCATGAGCAGGAAGCCTTCTTTCTCTCCACGACGGATCGCCAACATGCGGTGGCTCGGGATGGCCTTCAGCGACTCCGTCCAGTCGAAGTAATCGCGGAACTTCTGCGCCTCCTCGTCCTTGTCTTTGCCATACATGACTTTGGAAACCACCGTCCCCTGCTCGGCGAAGAGCTTTCTCAACGCCGCACGAGCCTCCGCATGATCACTGATGCGCTCAGCGATGATGTCGCGTGCTCCGGAGAGAGCATCGTTCGCATCTTTGACCCGCAGTTCTTCGTTTTCATGATCCGGGTTCACCAGCTTCGCTGCCTCGGCCGCGAGATCGACACCAGCCGTGAGCAGGTTTGCCTCGATGAAGTCTGCCAGCGGCTCCAGCCCCTTTTCCTTCGCGATGGTCGCCCGCGTGCGACGCTTCGGACGGAAGGGCGCGAAGATATCCTCCAGCACATTCAGCGTCTCCGCCCTCTCGATCTTCGCACGGAGGATGTCCGTCATCAGCTTCCGCTCTTCCAAAGACTTCACGATGGCCGCGCGGCGGTCATCCAGCGCCACGAGCTGCTCCATGCGCTCTTTGATGTTGAGGATCTGCACTTCATCGAGCATCCCGGTGGCCTCTTTACGATAGCGGGAAATGAACGGCACCGTGCCGCCTTCTGCTAGCAGTTGCGCCGTGGCACCAACCTGTATGGCCTTGATGCCGAGTTCCTTGGCGACGCGTTCGACGTGAGCGACATTGATATTGAGTTCTTCAGAGGCAGACATGGTTGGAAAGGGGTGGGTGGCGTGGTGTGCCGGATTGGAAAGGTTGTGTTAGCGAGTCACATCAACGGCAGCAACATGAAGAGTTTCACGCGGAGAAATTTAGTTCCTTGACGCTTTTCCAAGCCTCGCCGCCAGCTCTGGCAAAGACCGCTTGTCTTCTTCGGGCTTTTCTGGTGTGAATCCTCACATGCCCTCGAAAAAGTCCCTCGAGATCCCCATTGTCACCGTCCGTGGCCAAAGGGTCCTGCTGGATTCTGATCTGGCGGCGCTCTACGAAGTGCCCACGAAGGTCTTTAACCAGGCTGTGAAAAGAAACCTTTCCAGGTTCCCAGAAGACTTCTCCTTCATTCTGACTGGTGAAGAGTGGCTGCGCTTGAGGTCACAAATTGTGACTTCAAGTTTGAGTCATGGTGGCCGACGCTATGCGCCCCGCGTTTTCACAGAGCATGGAGCCCTCATGGCAGCCTCGATTCTAAACAGTGACCGGGCGGTGGCGATGAGTGTGTATGTCATCCGGGCTTTCATCGAGATCCGGGAGCAGCTCGCCGCGAATCAGACGATCCTCAAACGCCTCGCCGAGATCGACAATACGCTGCTGATCCACGACGCCTCCCTGCGTGACATCTACCAGAAGCTCCGTCCACTGCTCACCGCGCCTCCGGCTTCACTAGTTTCACCCAAGCGCGAGATGGGCTTTCACACACGCCCCTGAATCACCACTTACCCTCTCCCATGTCCTACCGCACCACGCCGCTCGCCATACCCGGAATGCCTCCAGGTATTCCCCACATCATCGGCAACGAGTTCGCGGAGCGGTTCAGCTTCTCTGGTATGAAGGCCATCCTCATGGTTTTCATGACGAGCGCGCTGGTGAATCATGAAGGCGTGAAGGATGTAATGAACGATGATGAGGCCGCGAAGTGGTTCCATTTGTTTGTCTCGGCCGTGTATTTCACGCCGCTGCTCGGAGCGCTCATTTCCGATCTCTGGCTGGGCAAATACAAAACCATTATCAGCCTCTCGATTGTGTACTGCCTCGGCCATCTCGCGCTGGCGCTAGACAGCACGCGCACCGGGCTTTTCGTCGGCCTCACGCTCATCTCCATTGGCTCCGGCGGCATCAAGCCCTGTGTCTCCGCTCATGTCGGCGACCAATTCAGCGCCACGAACGCCGGTCTGCTGCCACGCATCTACAACTGGTTCTACCTCGCCATCAACTCGGGCGCGTTGCTCTCGATGCTGCTCACGCCCTGGCTGCTGAAGCATCACGGCCCGCACATCGCCTTCGCCGTTCCGGGTGTGCTCATGTTCTTCGCCACCATTGTTTTCTGGATGGGCCGCCACGACTTCGCGCATGTGCCACCGGACCGTCCACGGTTCCTGGAAGATTTGCGCTCATCAGTGTTTCTTCGCTCACTCGCTGGGCTTGCACTGGTCTATGTCTTCGTTGCGATGTTCTGGGCGCTCTTCGATCAAACGCATTCCCACTGGGTGAAGCAGGCGGAGAAAATGGATTGCACCATGTTCGGTATCGCCATTCTCCCCGCACAGATGCAGAGCATGAATTCCCTGCTCGTTGTGCTGCTCATTCCGCTGTTCTCACTCTGGCTATATCCGCTCGCGGGCCGCTTCGTGAATGTCACGCCGCTGCGCAAAATCGCACTCGGCTTCTTCATTGCCATCCCCTCGTTTGTCATTCCTGCATGGATCGAGGCGCAGATTTCACTCGGCGTGTCACCCTCCATCTGGTGGCAGCTTCTCGCTTATGTGTTTATGACGACGGCGGAGATTTTGATCTCCATCACCTGCCTGGAGTTCTCCTACACCCAGGCACCGCAGCGCCTGAAGTCACTCGTCATGGGCCTCTACCTGTGCAGCGTCTCACTGGGCAATCTCTTCACCGCCGCCGTAAACTGGTGGATCGAAAAATCCCCGGGAGCTCTCTCCGGCGCGGACTACTACTGGTTCTTCGTGAAGTGCATGAGCGTGACCGCCGTGCTCTTCGTCTTCGTCTCCCTCTTCTACAAAGGCCAGACCTACCTCCAGGACGATGAAAGTCACGGGAAGGCTGTGTGATGAGGAAGGACTTGGTTGAGGAGCAGGCGGAAAGACCCTGCATCAAGTTCTGACTCATTCACACAGCTCAGTGATGAGCCAAACATCCGCAAGATCCCCAGCCCAGGTTTTCTCCTGAGCCTCCACGAGGCGACGGGCCTCGGCAGCAAGATCGGATGGGCCGCGCCGCAGCCAGGCGAGTACGGGAATGTCCGCTGGAGCGAGGCTGAACTGACTGAGCGCGGCCACGGGCTGCCAACTGAGAGCGCTGTGCTCATGCGCGGTCGGTTGGGGACTGCCATTGGCGAGGCGGCAGCGAAAGGGGAAGAGGAGGATGCGCCCCCACTCATAAGTGTGCGGCACCGGCGGGCCTGCGGCGGTGATCTCCACGCGGCAGCCAAGCTCCTCGGCCAGCTCTCGATGCAGCGCGGCTACGGGGCTCTCGCCTTTCTCGATCTTGCCACCGGGAAACTCCCAGAAACCCGCGAGCCTTTTGCCCTCCGGTCGCTGAGCGATGAGGCAGCGGCCTTCATGCTCGATGATGGCGCACACGACCGGCGTGGGAGGTTTCGGGGCGGGGGCAGAGCTGTTCATGCTTTCCTGATCATGGTGCTTTGGCTTCCAATTTCCCGAACACTTGGCGGATCTGCTCCACGGTGCCGATGGCGAGCACGACTTCGTATTCGAAGACGAGTCCTGGCTTCAGCGCGAAGGTCTGGAGCGGGGCGGCGTAGCTGACATCGCCTTGGTTGCCTTCGCGGACACGGTAGGTGGTGGCTTCTTTCGTGTGGGGGCAGTAGATGCCGAGGCCGCTGTCCTTCGTGTTCACCCAGGCCAGCCAAGGTTCGCTATAGCGAATCATCTCGTTCGGGAAACCAGGCTGTTTGCGCGTGAGTTGGCCGTCGGTGCCGACGAAGACGAGCGTGTCGAGCGCGGGCTTCACGAAGAGCGCGGGCAGCTCCTGGTGGTAAGGCTTGTGCTCTTTTTCACCGTTGTAAGTCATCTTGAACTTCAAGCGTGCGAGCCCGCCTTCGAGTCGCAGCCATTGCTCCAGAGTTACTTCTTTTAAAAGGTCGCCCGTAGCCCAGTGTCGGGGCTGCACTTTGGCGTAGAGCTCATCCTTTTCCTCGTGCGACTCGACCAGCATAGCGGGCTCGTTTTTCCACGAACCGCCCTGCACGGGGTTGTAGCGCCAGGGCTTGCCGTTCCAGTCGCTGCCGTCCTTGTCGCCATAATAGGACTGCTGGAGGTAGCGGCCCACATCGTAGGCGTTGAGCAAATTATCAGACGAGTGCGAGTGGGAAAACCAGCCGACACAAGCACCTGCACTCAGGTTCACGCCGAGCCGGACGTGGCCGTTGTCGAGATAGGCCCACCTCTCAGCGGCAGAAGCTGAGAGGGAAGTGAAGAGGATGGCAAGTAGCAGACGCATGGGAAAGAGGCGCGAGGCCTTCCTTGTGCCGCCGCAAAGCCGATGTTACCCACGCGGGTGCCCGCATCCACTGCCACTGTCGTTTATCCTCTCATCGCCGCGCTTTTTTATGCCTTCGGGGCACTGGTGCTGAAGCGCTCCAGCGATCTGGGTGTGGGACTCTGGCGGACGACATTCGTGGCAAACTTGATCGTGGCAGCGCTCTTTTCCCTGCTCTGGCTTCTGCCGGGACATCCCATTGAGCGCGAGCTGCTTTGGCAGCCGGGCTTGATCGCCATGTGCCTCTTTGTGGGGCAGATCTCGCAATTTCTGGCGCTGGAGAAAGGGGACGTGTCTGTGGCCGTGCCCATCTTCGGGCTGAAAGTGGTGATCGTGGCCTTTCTCACGCCGATGCTGACGGGTGATGCCGTGGGGCTGAAAACCTGGATCGCTGCGCTACTGAGCGTCGTGGGCATCACCTTTTTGAACCAGAAAGAAGGCGGCAAGCATCCCAAGCATCTGTTGATCACGCTGATCGCCGGTGGGACCGGGGCGGTGTGCTTCGCGGTATTTGATGTTCTGGTGCAGAAGTGGGGTCCGAGTTGGGGCGCGTCGCGGCTTTTGCCCTGCATTTTCTGGATCAATGCCCTGCTTTCCTTCGGCCTGATCTTCCGCTTCACCGCCCCGCTGAGCGCCATCCCACGGCAGGGCTGGGCTTGGCTGACGGGCGGCTCGGCGTTGCTGGGCACCCAAAGCGTCATCTTTGTCAGCACCCTGGCCGTGTATGGGAAGGCCACCTCGGCGAACATCGTCTATGCCTCCCGCGGGCTGCTGAGCGTGCTGCTGGTCTGGATGATCGGG
>JBIKIA010000239.1:0-7324 GCA_044361885.1 Prosthecobacter sp.
CAAACACCGCGCCCATGGCTGCGTGGATCAGTATCACAGTGAAGACGGCCAATTCACCCAGCAGCTCCCTCCGGGCAAATACCACGTCGTCGTCGTTCGCGGTCCTGAGTATGGGCATCTCGCTCAAGACGTGACGCTTGCTGCCGGACAGGAGTTTGTCTTCAAAGGTACGCTGAAGCGCCTCGTCGATACCAAGGGCTGGATCAGCAGCGACTTCCACAACCACAGCACGCCCAGCGGAGACAACGTCTGCGACACCGACGGCCGCCTCATCAACATCGCCGCCGAGCATCTGGAGTTCGCTCCCACCACCGAGCATAACCGACTTTACGACTGGGAGCCCACCATCAAAGCCCTCGGCCTTGAAGCCCACATCAAAACCGTCAAAGGCATGGAACTCACCGGCAGCCGCCAGCATTTCAATGCCTTCCCCTTCGAGCCAGATCCCTTCATGCAGGACGGCGGTGCCCCCGTCTGGAATGACGACCCACGCATCACCGCCCTCACCCTTCGCCGCTGGCAGGGCGAGCGCGCCGACCGCTACATCCAGTTCAATCATCCCGACCTCAGCAATATGTTCATCGACCGCGATGGCGACGGCATTGCCGATGGCGGCTTCGTCGGCGTCGGCGGCATGATCGATGCCACCGAAACCGAGAACGGCCCCGGCACCGACATCCTCCACGACGCGCCCTTTAAAGTCGGACGTAGCGCCGGAGCCCTCGCCGCCAAAGCCAGCACCGTGCGCGAGTTCGTCTGGCGTCAGCTTTTGAATCAAGGTCACCGCCTCGTCGCCGTCGGCGTAGCCGATGCTCATAGCGTCTATGGTAATGGAGTTGGCTGCTGGCGCGGCTACATCCCTAGCAGCACCGATGAACCCGCCAAGATCGACTGGGCCGAGCTGTCTCCGCGAGTGAAACAAGGCAACATGGTGCTCAGCACCGGCCCCTTCCTCGAAGTCACCACGCAGAACGGCAAAATCGCCGGCGATGACGACCGCGCTACCGGAGGCATCGACCTCAAAGTCCGCGTGCAATGCACCGACTGGATCGACATCGACCGCGTGCAGGTGCTGGTAAACAGCCGCCCCGATCCGAAGCTGAACTTCACCCGCGCCGCCAACCCCAAGATGTTCCAAGACGGCGTCGTGAAGTTCGAGCAAACCCTCCACGTCCCCCTCCAGCAGGACGCCCACCTCATCGTTGTCGCCATCGACGAAGACGGCGACTCCAAGGTCGGCTTCGGCACCAGCGACTACGCGAAGATGCGCCCCTGCGCCTACAATAACCCCATCTACGTCGATGCCGATGGCAACGGATTCAAACCCAACGGCGACACCCTCGGCTACGATCTGCCGACGATGGGCATGACGGCGGACAAAGCCAAGGCGCTGCTGGAGAAGAAGTGATCGAATCACCCTGACCCGTTGCTTTTGCGCTAGCCGCTGAGCCAAACACACAGATACTCAGGGCGTCTCATGAGAGCCCCGGATGATCATTCTCAAGCATCAAGCCGACAGCCATCGTCGTTGGCACTTGAGCATGGACCCGTTCTGGAGGCGAACGCCTTGCATGACATCCTGCCGAACTATGAGGTGCTCGACTTCATCGGGCGCGGTGGGATGGGGATGGTTTTCAAAGCGCGGCAGATGGCGCTGGATCGCATCGTGGCGGTGAAGCTGCTGTCGGTGCAGGCGGGGCAGGGTGGGCTGGATTTCGCCGCGCGGTTCAAGGTGGAGGCACAGGCCATGGCGCGGCTTTCCCATCCGGGCATCGTGCCGGTGCATGACTTTGGCACGACGAGCGATGGGCAGCTTTTTTATGTGATGGAGTTCGTGGAGGGAACGGACCTGGCGAAGCGGATCGAGAGCGAGGGGAAGCTTCCCGTGGACGAGGCGCTGCGAATCGCGCTGGCGGTGTGCGAGGCGTTGGCCTGCGCTCATGGTGAAGGAGTAGTGCATCGTGACATCAAGCCCTCGAACATCCTCATCAGTCGTGATGGGAAGGTGAAGGTGGCGGACTTCGGGCTGGCGAAGATCGACGCGCCGGAGACGGCCTCGCTGACGCTTTCCGGAACGACGATGGGCAGCCATGGCTATGCCGCCCCGGAGGTCTTTTCCAAAGCCAGCACGGCGGACCATCGCGCGGACATCTACTCGCTGGGCGTGCTGCTATACCAGATGCTCACAGGTGATCTGCCGCGCGGGATGTTCAAGCTGCCATCCCAGAAGGTTCCGGGGCTCGACCCGAGATTTGATGCCATCGTTTGTCAGGCCATGGAGGAGGACCGTGAGGATCGGCAGCAGAAGGTGGAAGGTATGAGATCTGAGTTGGAGGCACTGCAAAGCAGCAGTGCGCTCGTTCCGATGCCGGAGATGCGGATGGTGCCAGTGGAGCGTCCGCGTGCTCTCTGGTGGTGGCTCGCTGTCGCAGCGCTTGCGTTGATGGGCGTTTTGTGGCCGCATGGGCCGGAAAAGGCAGATGAAGCGGCGGAGGCGCGCGTGGTGGCCGAAAACCGGAACGTGCCCCCTGTGGCGGGGTTTGGCGGACATCGCTACCAGCTCATCCCTGGTGCCTTCACCTGGATAGAGGCGGAGGCAAATGCGGCAAGTCTTGGCGGACATCTGGCCACGCTGACAAGCGAGGAGGAGAACCACTGGGCGTGGAAGCAGTTCTCGCCACACCTGCAACAGAGGGGGAAGCCGCCCCTCAGTGATCGAGGCTGGTGGATCGGTGGGAAACCCCTGGAGAACGGCAACGGCTGGCAATGGGTCACTGGCGAACCATTTGAGTACACCTGCTGGTCCCTGGCGAAGCCGCCGGCTGCGCGCACACCACGTCTCCGCCAGCATGACAATGGCGGTGGCAGCAGACTGCCGGCCTGGTCCCCGGTGCATTATTCAAACCGCTGTGGCTATTTGGTGGAGTGGGACTCGGCCGCACCAGAACCGGCCACCACTCCCACGGTCACGGATCAAGAAGTGCGAAAGCTGGCGGCTTGGCTCTTCACTTTGCCTCTGTCTTCTGATCCAGTCTCATCTGAGTCCCACGGTCCTGACCTGCTGCTCAAAGGTGAAAACCGCAACCTGCGGAAGTTTTCTGAACTGCCAGCCGGGCCGCTGGTCATCGGGCGTGTGCGCATCGGTACCCTGCATGTGGATGCTGCTGCGCGTGAGCATTTGGAAGTCCTCTCCCGCGTTCACAGCATCTCCGACCTGCGCATGAATGCGATAGATGATGGCAGGGCACTGTCATGCGTGCGCGACCTCACGCGGCTGTACACTTTTGTCTTTAAAGCTGCGTCACCCGGTCCACTGCCATTGCCGGATGCTGAGCTGATCCATCTCGAACGATTGAGTTTTCTTAACTCCCTGAGGATCGAGGGCTGGAGCAGTTTCACGGGCCGTGGGCTGAGTCTTATCGCTGACAAGCGCAGGCTCTCGGCACTCTCGCTCAATCTATGCCCGGACCTGAATGATGAGGGGCTGGCCCAGGTGGCGCGCTTCACGGGGCTCACGGCACTCTCACTCACCGGCACCACCAAGATTACAGATGCCGGCCTCCAGTAGTTGAAGAAGCTGCGGGGACTCAAGACGCTCACACTCGCAGGTACTGCGATCACAGCCAAGGGCATCGCCGATCTGAAAACTGCACTGCCAGAGTGCGCAGTAAGGGTGCTGCCTGGAGGATGATCTGGGAAACTAACCTCCTTTGCCAATCACCTCCATGAGGTGCGCCAGTTCGGATTTCACCTCAGCAGGGTCGTTTACGGTGTGGGCGATCTCTTCTTCGATGAGCTTGCCGTATCGCTTTCTCATGCGGTGGATTTGGAGGCGTAGCGTGGCTTCGTTGATGTGAAGACGTTTTGCGGCCTCCGCATAGGGCGTGGCGTTGTCGCCCAGCGGCAGGAACTCGCGCAGTTGCTCGAAGGCCTCCATGTTGTCGGCCTTCTGGTAATCTGCGCGCAGCTTTGTCTCGGCGGCGCTGAGCACGCTGGCGGCCCAGGCGCGGTCGAAGAGGCGGTCGGTATCGTGATTGCCGGGAGGCTCCTGGGAGTAGAGATGCTCGGCCAGTGCATCGTCAAAGGGGATGGCATTGTGAGCACCACCGCCGCGCTTCTCGGCGTTGTCGTGACGCAGATGCTTCGAGATGATCTGCCGCAGCATCGCCAGCATGAAGGTGCGCAGTTTGCCCTTTTCCTCTCGGGCGGCCTGGATGGTCTCCCGGGTCACCAGGGTTTGAAAAAAGACCTGCGTCACATCTTCCGCATCCGCCGCCGAGAATCCTTGGCGGCGGGAGAAGGCGTAGATGGCATACCAGTAGGTGCGGCAGATCTCCTCCATCGCCTGCCGCGCATCTGCCTCAGTGCCTGCCTGTACCTGACGCACGAGCGACCAGCGGGTGGAGGGGAATTCGGGGCTGGGAGATGGTTCGGGCATTGCTTTTTTTAAAAAAACAGTCTGAAACAATCTGTGCCTGCCGGGTAATTAGGAGGCAACCGGAAGTTTTTCCCAAGCAAACAGGCCCCTCCACAATGATCAATGCCATGAAAACGAGTTCAAATGCACTTCTATCTTCTATGCATGAAGCCCATATCGGGGCAAATGCCTTGACGCGGCTATTCATGCTCCTGCTTGTTGTCACACTAGTGGTTCCAGCACCATGGGCTGCCCGGGTCCAGGCGGCCGAGGCCTATTTTGTGATTGATCCGTATTTTGTGACTTGCGTGGATACGTCCACGGGGCAGGTAATCAGTTCCTGGGCTGAAAGTTTTGGCCCGCAAGGCCTCCAGTTCCAGTCCCGAGACAGCTTGTTCATTTCTACGGCTGCGTCCTTTGCTGGAGACCGAGCCTACCGCTACCGCCCTAACGGGTCTTCTTGGTCTCGTGTGCCCTACGGCACGATCTCCCACCCAGACGTAACCGGCAGATTGCAGAATGCGAGACGGCTAGCACTCAGCCAATCAGGCCACATTCTCGCGACAGGTTCAAACTCCCATGATCTTTGGTATCTGGACTTGATCCGGTATTACCCGCAGTTACCCGCCACGATCTCCAGTGGCAAGATTCGCAGCTTTCTGCCAAAGCAGTTCCCGCATGAAGTGGCGTCGAGTCCGCTTGATGGACGCTGGGCGGTGAGTTTCTTCAGTGCCACTAATGGTTTGATCATCTCCCTAGGATCCGTTGAAGAGCACAATGTTTCTCTCAGCTTCAGTCCCAAAGGGCTTTGTTTCGACTACACCGGCTACCCAGCCCCAGACTCCACGACGCACAGCCTGCTCTACATGTCTGATGGCACGAATGTGCATCGCTATGATGCCGTGACATTTCAGCCATATGGCGGAAATCCGGCTGACCGTGCCAATCCCATCATTGTGGCGGCGGGAACGGGAGGAATGGCCAACATCAACCAGCTCTGTGTCGATGCGGAGGATGGCACTCTTTACGTCACGGGATCGAGCACGAGCTACCCAGGAGATTTTGTGATCGCAGGATTCAGCACTGTAGATGGCAGCCCGCGTGGACTCAATGGCAGCACCGGCGACCCAGTGGTTTATCACGCTCCTAGCACCACCAACGTGGGACAATTCACCCTGCGTCCAGGCGTGCAGACGCAGGAGTACTTTACCGGCAACTATTCGCTGGATGATGGCATCTCGTTTAGCAATCCGGCCAAGGCACTGAACATGGTGGCTGTGGGACCTGGTGCGCCGCCCATTGTGCAAATCCAGCCAAGCGTGAAAGTGCAGCACATCTATGTGGGTGGCTTTGGGACTAAAACGATCACCGTGGCAAGCCAGCACGGCGTAAATGTGAACTTGAGCGGCGTGAACATACGTCAATGGGGCAGACTGGAAGTGCCCTCCACCGGCACTCTGACTGTATCTGCTGAAGTTACCGCCCAAGGCGGAGGTGTGATTGATGTCCAGCTGGGCGGGACATTGAGCACGCCCTCAGGATTGGTCGTGGCAAATAGTGGTGGTGTTGTGAAGGGACAGGGCACCATTTCTGGTTATGGTCTGACGGTGGAAAGCGAGGGTACCCTCTCTCCAGGTGCAACGACGGGACAGCTCACGGTAGATGGTGATCTCCATCTACTTGCAGACTCTATTTTGGATCTGGAGATTGGCGGCGCGCAGGCTGGCACCAGCCATGATTTCCTATTGGTGCAAAATGACGCCACCACCGGAGTTGCTGAAGTACTTGGTAAGGTGGTGCCAAAACTCGTTGGCGGCTTCGTGCCTCAGCCTGGAGATATTTTCACAGTTCTCACTGCCAACACGGCTTTGGTTGGCCCCATCGGCAATGTTTCCGCAGGACGCATACTCACAGCAGACCGGCGCGGCAGTTTTGCGGTCACTTTCACCAATGGAGGCAAGAGTCTGGCACTCAGCGCCTTCCAGGCGGAACAACCACCGGAACTACCACCGCTGGAGAGCTTCGACATTGTCTCTGCCGCCTGGGGATCGCCGTGGACTTTCACCAGCACTTACGCTTCGAGCGCTGGTGGACTGTTTTTACGTGTACAGAGCACGCTCACCCCTGGCGATGAGGGAAGCTGGACGGATTTGCCCGGCGGAGGGCAGATGACGCAGAACGGCAGCCTGTGGACTTTGGATGCCACCCTCATTCCTGCTGGCACTCGCTTCTTCCGAGTGGTCGCAGCGGCGACGAATTTTCAGGACACCAAAACTCAGTTCTCCACTTCATTCGAGGTCGTCTCACCCGCAGGCCGGATACTCTACACACGCGGCTCGTTTGGCTCGTCGGAGCTCGTGCTCATGGAGGCCGACGGCACGGACAAAGTCGTCCTGAACGACAACACCGTCGATCCACTCCGCTGTGCCATGAGTCCGAATGGCCTGATGGTGGCCTTCACCACGTTCTCGGGTGAGCTTTTCGTGATGAAGGCGGAGCCCATGAACGGCACCACCAATGTCCCGGTGAACATCCTCGAAGACTCAAGCTCAGATGTTCTCTTTAATGCCATCCCGGCGTGGTCGGCGGATGACATCCACATCGCGTATGCGGACTCCAGTTCTCACATCCAGGTGATTGCAGGCCTGGACGAAAACGGCGCTCCGTTGCCCTTCGAAGCATCCTTGAATCCGCTGATCGATGTGTTCACCAGCTTCTCCGGTGAGCCCAATCTCGCTTGGAGCCCGAATGGCAAATACCTCGCCGTCACCGAGGGCGGCACCATTCAGGGTTTCCCGGTCATGGATGGCGCGGGCGACATCATCCCAGCGGTCCTTGCCTCCGTAGTCAATCTCACCCTGCCCTCAGACTTCGCCACGCAGAAGAAGTCCGTCGCTTGGTCGGCAG
>JBIKIA010000240.1:0-7323 GCA_044361885.1 Prosthecobacter sp.
TGGGCAGATCCATGTATTACCCGATGCTGGTGAAGAGATTCGAAAGAATACGCCTAAACGTAAAAAGCCTTCGAAGAACTGATCCATTCTGAGATGTTTAGGTCCTCCAGTTCACTTAGTTTACGCTCCGCTAGCTAATAAATGATAGAACTTAACTCTCCTTCTCGAAGATCCTGTTCGCATCTATGAATGGACGTTTATCCCCGAAGTCTCTCGGCTCGACCCTCTCATTTTCGGGAAAGGATCAGCCAAGTCAGGGCAATCCCTGAACCAAAACACCCAGCGGCGACGTTTTGAACGTGAGTCTCCTGTCTTGACTCTTATACTGCCCCCATTGACCTTTCCCGCTCGCATGTCAGACACGCCCGCCTCCTCGCCCACCGATTCCTCCATCCCTGATCAGGAAACCATCGCCAAGTCCGCCTCGTGGGTGCCGCCGCTGCGTGCGGAGATCGCCCGGGTGCTTGTCGGTCAGACGCACCTCGTGGATCGCCTCCTCGTGGCACTTTTGACGAATGGTCATGTGCTGCTGGAAGGTGTGCCCGGTCTGGCGAAGACGCTGGCGGTGCGCACGCTCTCCAGCGCGCTGCACACGAGCTTCAAGCGCATCCAGTTCACGCCCGATCTCCTGCCCGCCGACGTGGTGGGCACGATGGTGTATCTGCCGAAGGACGGCACCTTCACCCCACGTCTCGGTCCGATCTTTGCCAATCTGGTGCTGGCGGACGAAATCAACCGTGCTCCGGCCAAGGTGCAGAGCGCGCTGCTGGAAGCCATGCAGGAGCGTCAGGTCACGATCGGCGATACGAGCTACAAGCTGCCTGATCCCTTCATGGTGCTGGCCACGCAGAACCCCATCGACCAGGAAGGGACCTACACGCTGCCAGAAGCCCAGCTCGACCGTTTCCTGCTGAAGGTGCGCGTGGACTACCCGACGCCGAGTGAGGAGCGCCAGGTGCTGGATGCCATGGCGACCAGCGCCCCGAAGCTGGATGTGAACCAGATCATCGAGGCCAAGGACATCGTGGCCAGCCGCCAGGTCGTGAACAGCCTTTATGTGGATGAAAAGATCCGCGACTACATCGTCGCCATCATTCACGCCACGCGCAATCCGGGCCCCATCGCGCCGCATCTGAAGCTGCTCATCCGCTGCGGGGCCTCCCCGCGTGGCACCATCAATCTCGCCCTCGCTTCGAAAGCGTATGCCTTCCTCGCCGGACGCAACTACGTGACCCCGCAGGACATCAAGGATCTGGCCCCCGACATCCTCCGCCATCGTATCCTGCTCTCGTATGAAGCGGAAGCGGAAGGCGTCACCAGCGAGGACGTGATCAAGCAGCTCCTGGACAAACTTCCCGTCCCGTAGTCAACGCAGCTTCCCCCCATCCGAACGAAAACGATTCGGCTGAACTCCACGCATGTCTGCGAAACCAGAAACCGAAGACGAACGCCTCACGCGAATTTTGAAGCGCGTGCGGAAGATCGAACTGATCACGCGTGGCATCGTGAAGGAAACGCTCGGCGGTGCCTACCACTCGCGATTCAAAGGACAGGGGATCGAGTTCGATGACTTCCGCGAATACCAGCCCGGTGATGACGTGCGCTTCCTGGACTGGAATGTCACGGCGCGCATGAACGAACCCTTTGTGCGGAAATACATCGAGGAGCGCGAGTTGACCGTGATGCTCGTCGTCGATGTCAGCGGCTCCGGTGACTACGGAAGTCATGAGGACAGCAAACGCGAACGAGCGGCCGAGGTGGCCGCAGTGTTTGCCTTCAGTGCGGTGCAGAATCAGGACAAGGTGGGGCTCATTCTCGTCTCCGATCAGATCGAACATTACCTGCCCGCTCAAAAGGGCAGCTCCCATGCGCTGCGCTGCCTGCGTGACATCCTGAATCACCGCTCAAAGAGTCGCCAAACCAATCTCGCTCCTGCGCTCGACCTCGCTTTGGAGCGCATCGCGCATCGGGCGCTGGTGATCGTTGTGTCGGACTTCCTTACGCCGGATCAGGCCTGGGAGCACAACCTGCGGCTGCTTGCGGCAAAGCACGATGTCGTCGCCGCGCAGATCACTGATCCACGCGAATGGGAGCTTCCCTCCGCAGGTCGCGTGTGTTTGCAGGACCCTGAAACAGGCGAGCAGTATGTCGTAAACACCTCGCATCCTGCCGTGCGCCGCCAATACGCGCAGCGGATGAGTGAACGTCAGGAGTCTCTGAACCGCACGCTGCGCAAAAACGGTGTCGAGCGTCTCGATATCCGCATGGATGACGACTACGTTCCGGCGCTGAAGACCTACTTTCGCTCACGCAAAAGGAGGAAACGCTGATGCTCGGATTTGTTCAAGCCATCCTCGCTCAAGCGCCGCAAGCTCCGCCCTTGCAGCCTCTGCCGCATCCTGAGCTGCCTGATCCTACGCTGGTGCAACCCAGTCCCGAGTGGTGGATTTATGGTGCCGCAGGTGCCCTCGTGCTCATTCTGCTCGCACTCGTCATCTGGTTGCTGCTGCGTCCGGCAAAGGCCAAGGCACCACCGATGAAGAAGCCATGGAATGATGCCATGAATCGACTGCGCGACATCCTCGTGAAGTCCACACAGCAGCCGCCCACTCAGACCGCCGCAGATGTCTCCGAGACGTTGCGCGTTTACTTTCTGGAGCGCTACAAGATCCCAGCGCCCTTCCGCACCACGCAGGAGCTTTTTGTCAACGGCGGCGTCCCAGCCACCGCGCTCAAACTTCAGCGCTACGCACCGCTCGCCGATCTCTGGGATCAACTCGCCTTCGCGCCGGTGCCATCGAATCACGGCGAAGCCACCACCCTCGTGCAGAAAGCCATTTCCCATCTCGAGGAGGACCTCTCATGAGCATTCCTTTTCTCCCCAGCATGATCTTTGGTCGTCCTGAATGGTTGCTCCTGCTGCTTCTGCTGCCGCTCATGGCCTGGTGGCGCGGACGTAATGGCAAGGCACCGACCATCGCTTTCTCCACCGCTTTCATCCTGCGTGAGATGGGCGTGAAGACGCGCAGTGCTCGTGGCGGCTTCACCTTCGGTCTCGTACTGCTCAGTCTCACCGCCGCCATCTTTGCCCTCGCTCGTCCGCAGAAAGTGATCTCGCACGACGAAGAGAACACTGAAGGCATCGCCATCTGTCTCACGGTGGACGTTTCCCTCTCGATGTTGATCGAGGACTTCTACATCGGCGGCCAGCCTGTGAATCGCATCACGGCGGCGAAGCGCGTCATGCGCGACTTCATCCGTGGTCGCAAATCCGACCGCATCGGCATCGTCGCCTTTGCCGGCGCACCGTATTACCCCTGCCCGATGACTCTCGATCGCGAGTGGCTCGAATCCAATCTCGAACGCGTGCAGACCGGCGTCATGGAAGATGGTACGGCCATCGGTTCGGGGCTCGCGGCTGCCGCGCGTCGCCTCGATAAAGAAACCGTCCCCAGCAAAGTCATCATCCTCCTGACCGATGGCGCCAACAACAGCGGCAAGCTCAGCCCGCAGGACGCCGCGAAGCTCGGGGCCACGCTCGGCGTGAAGATCTACACCATCGCCATCGGCACCCCCGGTGTTCACATGATCCCGCTGCCCAATGGGCGCGTCATCACCAGCGGACGCCAGGAGTTTGATGAAGGCACCCTGCAAGCCGTGGCAAACATCGGCGGCGGCACCTTCTACATGGCTCAGGATCTTGGCGCCTTGGAGGACATCTTCGAGACCATCAACAAGCTCGAAAAGAAAGAGATCAAGAAGCGCACCATCACCGAGACCGAAGAACTCTTCTTCTACCCGCTCACTGCCGCTGCCGCCTTGCTGGGCTTGGCACTGCTTCTGCGCCTCACGGTTCTCAATGCGGCCCCGATGGCTGTCGCGACTTAGTTTTCACCTCATGTCCTTCCTCGCTCCCAAGCTCTTCTATTACCTCCTGCTTCTGCCCTGCCTTGCGGGCTTGAAGCTGTGGGCGGACTGGCGTGCGCTGAAGGTCCAGGAAGCCTTTGCCGCGCCACGGCTCCGCGCATCACTCGTCACGGGTGTTTCCACAGGCCGATCGTGGTTCATCTTCGGGCTGCAATTGTTCGCGCTGGCTTGTTTCATCGTCGCACTGGCCCGGCCAATCTGGGGTGAGGACAAAGTGATCCAAAACGAGTCTGGCAGAAACATTATCATCGCCATCGACAGCTCCCGTTCGATGCTCGCGAATGATGTCGTGCCCGACCGCCTCACGCGTGCCAAGCTCGCAGCGCAAGACCTCATGCTCGCGCTCAAAGATGACCGCGTTGGGCTCATTGCCTTTGCCGGTAACTCGTATCTCCAGGCACCGCTCACCACAGATCACGACGCTGTCGTCGAGGCCATCCAGTCGCTCGATTTCACCTCCGTGCCGCGTGGTGGCAGTGAGCTGGGACGCGCCTTGAAGCTCGCCATCGAAACCTTTGAAAAAAGCCCCGCCAAGAACCACGGGCTCATCCTTTTCAGTGATGGCGGCGAGCCCGACTCCGAGATCACTGCCTACGCGCAGCAGGCGGCGAAGAAGAACATCCTCGTGCTAACCGTCGGTGTCGGCACCGAAGGCGGGGCACTCATTCCCGATCCCGATCCAGATCGCACAGGTGATTTCGTCCGCGATCAGCAAGGCAACGTCGTGAAGACCAAGCTCGAACCTCAGCCGCTCCAGGAGGTCGCCAAGATCACGCGCGGCCGCTATTTGAAGCTCGGCTCCCAGCCCCTCGCCGCCGGAGTCGTGCGCGACCTCGTCTCCAGTCTCCAGGCACAAACTAATGCCGCGCGCGAAACGGTGAAGCCGATTGAGCGTTTTTACTGGCCGTTGTCTATCGGAGTACTCCTCCTCCTCGTTGCCTGGATCATCCGCCCCACCTCACGCATGAAAACGCCCGCCCCAGCCCTCGCCCTCCTGGCCTTCGCGCTCCTCGTGCCCGACGCCAGTGCCGCCTCCAATCAAAAACCCGAACCCGCTGCCGCGCATGAAGCCTACAAGCGTGGCGAGTATGACCACGCGGTGAAGCTTTACGACGACCTGCTCAAAGAAGCTCCCAGTGCCCGCCAGCAGCCGCTCTTCGCCTTCGGTCTCGGTGCCGCTGCGCATCAATTGAAGGACTATGACAAGGCCGTCGGAGGTTTCAGCCAGGCGCTGGAGAGCACGGACAGCGGCGTGCAAAACCAGGCCCATCGTGGTCTCGCACACAGCCTGTATGATCAGGGAGACAAAGCCCTCGCGAAGCAGCCCAAGTTCACCGTCAAAGCCTGGCGCGACAGTGTGAAGCACTTCAATGCCGCGCTGACCTTTGATCCTGAAAACAAGGAAGTGAAGGAGAACCGCGACTTCGTGCAGAAGCGTCTCGATGAGCTTCAGGAGCAGCTCAACCAGCAGCAGCAGAAGGGTGACAAGGGCGACAAGAAAAAAGGCCAGAAGGGCAAGAAAGGTGAAAAAGGCGAGAAGGGGGAAGAAGGCGAGGAAGAAGGTGAAAACGGTGACAAAGATGGCGATGGCGTCAGTGAAGAAGACAAGTCACGCAAAGAAAGCCTCGGCAAGAAAGACGGCGAAGAAGAGGGCAAAGGCGGCGAAAAAGAACATGAGAAGGAAGGTCAGCTCCAAGCCGGCGAACAAGGCAGGCAGGAGACTCCCGGAGCTCGTGAGGCCCGCGAACGCCGTGAAGCCGAGATGGCCGAAAATCAAGAAAACGAAGCCACCGGCTTCAGCCGCAACGAAGCCCGCTCCTTCCTCCGCACCTATGCCGACGACCAGAAAAAGGCGATGATCGTCCGCCCGCGTGATGAACCCGTTCGGGGCAAGGATTGGTGATCAAAACCCATTGGACCATTCATGAAATTTTCAGTTCTCAGTTCTCAGTTCTTAGTTCTTAGCCGCTTGGCTGTGCTCGCCTTCCTGTTGTTTGCGAGCACCGCCAACGCCGCCACAGTCCGCGCCTATGTGCAACCTGCGACGGCAAGGCCGAACCAAGTGATCAACTACGTCATCACCGTTCAGGATGGCCAGGTGCAGAGCCTGCCAAACCTGCGCTTCCCGCTCCAGATCGGGCAGACGAGTGGTGTATCGACTTCGCAGCAGATTCAGATCGTCAATGGTCGCCAGAGTGTGTCCCTCCAGCTTTCCTGGGGCATCACCGCCACCGAACCGGGTGAGTTTGTGATCCCAACTCAGACGGTCGTGGTCGATGGACAACCGCTCACCACGAACGAGGTCAAGCTCACCGTCGAAAACGGTGGCACCAACTTCCCGCAGAATGGTCAGGCGCAGACTCAGGACGACGCGAACCAGCCCATCCTCCAGATCGAACTCGGCAAAAAGGAGATCTACCAAGGCGAAGTCGTGCCGGTGAATGCCAGCCTCTATGTACCACGTCAGGTGCAGCTTCGCCGACTGGGCCTCATCGAAATGGAGAAGAGCGATTTCGCCATCGCCCGCTTCCCTCAGACGAATGAGCAGAGCAGCACCGTCATCGACGGCATCGGCTACTACGTGCTCACCTTCCGCAGCACGCTTTCCTCACTGCGCACCGGCGATTTGAAGGTCGGTCCAGCCAAGCTCGAACTCCTCGTCGAAGTGCCCGCCGATGGACAGCAGCAACGCGGAATGCTCCCGCCCGGCTTCCAGCAAAACTTCCCACCAGGGTTCTTCCCCGGCATGAGCGAACCGCGGAAACTCGAAGTGAAGAGCCAGCAGGTCACCATCAAAGTCCTGCCCATGCCTGCGGAAGGTAAGCCAGCGAATTTCAGCGGCGCTGTCGGTGAATTTCAGCTGACTGCCAGCGCCTCACCGACCGATCTTACGGTGGGCGATCCCATCTCCGTTGAGCTTGCCGTGTCAGGCACGGGGAACTTTGATGCACTGAACACACCCGCACTCGTCTCCAGCGGTGGTTGGAAGATCTACCCGGCGAAGCGCTATGTCATCGAGGGGCAGATGGATCAAAACCAAACGCCCACTCTCGAACGCAAAGTCGGCTACACCCAGGTGCTCGTGCCCGAGGCCGTCCATCCGAATGTCCCGCCCTTTGAGCTGAACTACTTCAGCCCCTCACAGAAGAAATACGTCACCCTCCGCAGTGAGGCTATTCCGCTGAACATGAAGCCCGCGCCTGTCACGGCGGCTGCTGAGTCTGCTGGCACAGGTGGTAGTGGCACCGTGACGGAAATCCCGGTGGCTCCACCGCCCGTCACAGACCCGCAGGCCGACATCACCGACATCCTTGTGCGCCCATCACCGAAGTCTCACTGGCTCGCGCCCACCAGCACCTTGCTTCTGCGCAGCAGTGCCTTCTGGCCTGTGCAGAC
>JBIKIA010000241.1:0-7302 GCA_044361885.1 Prosthecobacter sp.
TCTGCAAAGCGCCGCTTATCGCGAAGACGCGGCGAAGGCAGACAAGGACGCACGGCTGCTCTGGCGCTTCCCGCCCCGCCGACTCAGCGCCGAGGAACTCCGCGACACCATGCTGGCCGTCGGCGGCAGGCTGCAACTGGAGCCGATGGGCGGCCCCGGCTTCCGCCTCTATCGCTACCTTGCCAACAATGTCTCGACCTATGTCCCGCTCGATACGCATGGCCCCGAAAGTTACCGCCGTGCCGTCTATCACCAGAACGCCCGCGCGAGCGTCGTCGATGTCCTCAATGACTTCGACCTCCCCGACATCGCCTTCGCCGCACCGAAGCGCGCCAACACCACGACGCCGCTGCAAGCCCTCACCCTGCTCAATCACAGCTTCACCCTCGACATGGCCAAGACCCTCGCCGCCCGCCTTCAAAAGGGCGACGCCGTGACGCAAGCCTACCGCTTCACCTTCCAACGGGAGCCCAGCGCAAAGGAACGCGCCGCCGCCACCCAACTCATCGCCACCCACGGCACGGAAGCCTTCTGCCGTGCCCTGCTAAACGCCAATGAACTCATCTATCTCGAATGAAAGCCGCCACCATCCTCACCTCACTTATTCTCGCCACCTCCGCCTTCGCCGAGGTTAAAACGGAAACCATCAGCGTTTCCATGCGCGATGGCATCAAGCTCGCCACCGATGTGTATCGCGATGATGCCGTGACAAAGGCTCCTGTGATCCTCACCCGAACGCCGTATGATCGCACGAAGCAGAAGGCCTCGGGCGAGCGATGGGCCAAGGCTGGCTACGTCTTCATCGCGCAGGATTGCCGTGGAAAGTTTGGCTCGGCAGGAGACTTCGCGCCATACAACAATGAAGGCCAGGACGGGTATGACACCATCGAGTGGACCACGAGCCAGCCTTGGTGCAGTGGTCGTGTGGGTATGATGGGCGGGTCGTATGTCGGCGCGGTGCAGTGGCAGGCGGCAGCGGAGAATCCGCCAGGTCTCGCCGTCATCGCACCGCAAGCGACATGGAGCAGCTTTTATCGAAACCTCTACCTCGGCGGCTCGGTGCGGCTTTCACTTATCTCCGGCTGGATTGCGGGCAACACTCCGAAACCCGAAGGCGTGAAGCCTGCGGACATGAGCGAGGCCCTGATGCGTCTGCCGCTCGGTGAGGTCGATAGCGCCATCGGCTGGGACATGCCGTGGCTGGATGCCTTCCTCACGCATCCCAAGCCGGATGGCTTCTGGACTCGCCTCGATCTCACCTCGCACCTGCCTGATCTGCAACTCCCAGCACTGCACGTTGTCGGCTACTATGATTACTTCTCCCGCGAGTCGGTGGGCAATTTCATGATCATGCAAAAGCAGGCGCGTGACACGAAGACACGCCAGCAGCAGCGACTCATCCTCGGCCCCTGGGATCATGGCAGCGTGGGTAAAACCAAGGTCGCTGAGGTCGAGTTCGGCCCTGAGGCCACGGTGGACACCTTTGCGTTGCAACTCGACTGGTTCGACCGCCATCTCAAGCAAGACGCCGCCGCACAAGCCAAGCCCTTCCCGCCCGTGCGCTACTTCTCCATGGGCGACAACGTTTGGCACGATGCACAAACCTGGCCGCCAGAGGGCTTCACCTCGACCTCGTTCTACCTGCACTCCGATGGCAAGGCGAACACGCGCAAGGGCAATGGTCGCATCACTCGCACAGCAGCTACTCAAGACGAATCACCTGACACCTTCCGCGCCGATCCCTCAAAACCCGCACCATCCAATCCCGTCACCGAGGCACGCCCCATCAAAGCCGCTGTCTGGGGACCCGTGGATCAAGGCGCCACCGAGGATCGCGATGACGTGCTCGTTTACTCCAGCGAGCCGATGACTGAGCCGCTCACCTTCGCCGGTAACGCTGAAGCAAAGCTCCACGTCAACACCGATACGCCCGATGCCGACTGGGCCGTGAAGCTCATCGACGTGCATCCCGATGGCTTCGCGCAAAACATCGCGCGCGGTATCCTGCGTGGTCGTTATCGCACCTCACTGCTCAAACCCGAACTGATGCAGTCCGGCCAAGTGTATGAGATCACCGTCGATCTCGGCCCCGTCGCCGCCACCATCGCCAAAGGCCATCAACTCCGCGTGGACATCAGCGGCGCCGACTTCCCCCTCTACGACCGCAACCCCAACACCGCCGAAGGTATCTTTGGCAACAAGACCGCCATCGCCACCGAGCAGGTGCATCACAAGCCTGGAGCACTCTCGCGCATCGTGCTGCCAGTGAAGTGAACAGGCACGCCATGAAACGCACCCTCATCCTAGGCACCCGCCCATGATTCGTCACACCGTTGTCTTCCGACTCAAACATCCCACAGCCTCCGCCGCCGAACTGGATTTCCTCAAAGCAGCGAGCAAACTTGCAGACATCCCTGGCGTGCAACATTTCGAGTGCCTGCGGCAGGTAAGTTCCAAGACCCCCTTCACCTTTGGCCTCTCGATGGAGTTCGCGGATGCGGCGTCCTATCAGCGATACAGCGACCATCCAGACCATGTGAGCTTCGTACAGGAGCGCTGGCTGCCCGAAGTCGCCGAGTTCATGGAGATTGATTGCATCGCTCATGAAGTGGCTGCCGCACCTTGATCCCGAACACCCGATTCCTCTACTCGCCGATGCATCTCATAAAAATACTCCGCTTCTCGCTCCTCCTCACCGTCCAGCTGCTCACGCCGCTGGCCACCTCTGCTCCTCGTTCAACCTCTTTCAATCCTGTATAAACCCAATCTTCCTCCGACTCTTGCCCTTCTCCCCCGAGTGCTCGGCCTTCGCCTTCCTCACCTTCGCAACCTCCCGCTCCACCATCGACCGCGTGACCATCCACCGCTCCGGATTCGGGTCCACGCTCCCTGCTTGGATCGCGTTCACGCAAATGTTCAGGATGTCCCTGCCGCTGAGCCCATGATCTTGAGTCATTCAAGTCATAGCTAAAAAAAGCCACTTCGCTGAACATTCCCCACTCATCAACCCGGCATTGACATCAATGCCGGGTTGAATGGATGCGGAGTCATCATCTCTGCGATGGTTCAAACTCATCACGACAATAAGTCAGATAGCCTGCCGATTTGAATTCACCGACCAGGGTGCGGTAACGTGGATCGGGAGTTTTGGCGGCATCGCGAAAATACCATCCATTGCCTGAAGGTGTGGGCATGATGAGTTCTCCTGATTGGCTGCTCAAGACTGCGGGGTATCGGAAGAAACCGAAGCAGGTCTCACCATGATGCTCGTCGGTGACGACCAGCAACACGCCGTGAACAGGGATGAGTATGGCAGTGCCGTTGAGGGAATTATGCTGCCAGACCTGATTAGTTTGAAGTTGGAATTCCCCGATCAAACGGGAATCTTCCACATGACAATAGCCACCGAGACGTTTGGAAAATTGTCTGCGCTCCGGAGTGTCGAAGGGGATATTGAGAACGGTGGTGGGTGCGAAGCCGATTGATCTGGCTTTGTTTTCGAGACTCCGCAGGAAAGACTCCAGCGTGCTGGCTTGGGTTCCAGTGGGTGCGCTGAACGCATAGTGGTAACTAAGGCCCATGATAGTTTCCTTTCTGAGGTTAAGCGCCCCCACCGGTTTCGCCGGTAGGGGCGCATGGTTTGGTGTTATAGCAGTCGGCGAATGCCGCGCTGGATCAGAGGTTGTGATCCAGATGTCCGGGGCCGTTGCCTTCGGGATCGGCGAGCACGGTTGCGGTGGCGGCGTGGCCGTCACAATCTCGGCCGCTGAGGACGAGGATGGGCAGAGCCTGCCCTTCCAGTTCGTCCCAGTAGATCGCAAGAATCTGACGGCCGACGAGCTTTTGGTAGTGCTCGCGCTCGATACGGGTGGGAGTTCTCATGAGAGGAGGCCCACGTGGGTGTCGAGCAAACCGTGCAGGGCTTCGGTGCGCTTGGGGAGTTCGGCGAGATTCCCTTCCTTCAACGATTCGGTGAACGCGTTGAACAAACTCCAGACGTTGCGTGCCTCGAAGGCATCATGCCGTGGCTCACGCCACTCATGAAGTACGGGTGGGATCAGACGGTTGGAACAGACGCCGACATCGGTGGCACGGATGACGAGGTCATGAGCTTCAATGTCGGTGATATTCGCTTCTTTGTAGGCGGCGATGCGTTTGTCTTGATCGTGCCATTTGGCGAGCAGAAGACCGATGGAGCGAGTGACCAATTGCGGCAGGTCACGAACGATGAACCGGGTGTGTTTGCGGGCGAACTTGATCTCTCCGGAGAAGGAGAGGTTATCGCACACAAACACGCTGGCCCCGGCGACAATGCCGGCGGGGAAGGTCTTGTCATGGCTGTTACGGAGTCCAAGAACCCAGCAATAATCCTCGCTGGATTTCTGGGCATGAACTTCCATGAGACCGAAGTAGCGCTGGCCTTCATGCGACAACGAATGCGCTTGGGCACCGATGCGCAGATTGGTGATACTCAGTGTCTTTTGGACGGTGGTGATAAGTTGATGGTGGGGGATGGGACACCAGCTTTCTGTGGAACGTGGCGTGGACACAGTGCGAACTTCGTCGAGGTCCACATGGGAGGCTCCACAATGGAGCATGAGGTTGGGTGCCTTACGGGTGATGACAAGTGCTTGGGGATCGAGATTGGCAATCATAGAGGTGGTTCCTTTCGTGGATAAAAAAGGCCGGACACGCAGTGAGCGCATCCGGCCTTGGTGGATGGATTGAGGGTGGCGGACGTCTTTTAGAGGCGGACGCTTTGCAGTGAGCGCAGTGTCTGGCGGACATTGTGGACTTCCTTCTCGCTGGCCTTCTGCTCGCGCATGGCGTGACGGATGGAATCACCAAGCTTGCTAAGGCCGTTGATGGCTTCGCGAAATCCCGCTTTGATGCTCTCCACCTGCACGAGGGCGGCTTCGAGCGTGGTCTTGTTGTCTTCCTTGGCGGCTGGGTTGGGTGCTCCGTTGGTTGGTGGCTGAGTTTGCATGGGTTGTGGCTTTTGGGGTTGCTCCGCGGGTCGCGGAAGGTTGGTGGTTGCCGCCGCCGTGACGGCAGGAGGTGGAGCCGGAGGCTGGGCTCCGGGGGGAGGTGCGTCGGAACGCAATGGCATCACGATCATCTGTCTCCCGGCGCTGTGGAAGCGAAGGGGTGACATGGGATCCATGAGGCTGAGTGTATTGAGCCCAAAGCTGAGGGCTTTGATGAGGTAGCGCCGGTCCACAAAGGTGGTGATGGACGGGCCAATGCCATTGGCGTCTGGCACCGGGACTCGCAGCCAGGGTTCGTCTGGCGTGTCTTTGCCCAGAAGCATGAGTTGCCCCTGGTTCCATGATAAACCGATGGTGCGCAGAGTTTCATCATCATGACATGGCATGCGCTGGATGAGCTTGATGAGCGGTTCCAGTTTGGCCGGATCAAGCGTGACGGTTGTCCTGGCTTCGCTGGGATTGGGGATGGGGGTGCGCCAGTCGGGGTATTTACCCTCGATCTGTTTGCTGATGAACCTCCAGCGTCGGGTGGAGAGCTGGACGTGCTGTTCATCGGCCTTCATCTGCCATTCGCCGTCTGAATTGAACTCCTTCCATTCGAGGAACTTGTGGCTCGGGATGATCAGGGAGTGCTTCAACGGCAGCGTGAACGAGTTCGCGCTGTAAAGGTGCCTGCCATCTGTGCCGACGATGTAGTTGGCCTTGGGATTGGTGGCGTCGATGAAGGTGCCGTTGAGGACGTAGCGTGTGCTGTCCACGCTGGCACAATCCATGGCCTCGTGAATGGAACGACGAACCTCCGGAGACAACGGGATGGCATCCATCTGAATGCGCGGCGTTGTTGGAAATACATCAACAGGAACATGGATCACTTTGGTTTCACCAAGCTGCGCTGCGAGAGCAAACTTGATGACCGGTCCTTGTGCTGAATGAGCGAGTTGGATTTGCTCATCTTTGCCGCAGTTTTTGGTGATTTGAACCAACTGCTCGTAGGGCACGAGAACAGCGGCGGGTGGTCCTTCAGCGGGGTGTTCGAGACGCACGGTGACGAATCGATCAAGGTCGGTGCCCGTGAGGGCGATCCAACCGTCTGCGGTTCGTTCGATTTTGATGTTGGTGAGAATGGCCAGGGAGGCGCGTGAATTGACGACCTTTCCAAGGCCAGCCAGAGCGGGTTTAAGTTCCGCCACAGGGAGGGTGATAGGATGCATAAGATGAATGTAGGGTTGAGGTGATTGCGTCTTGGAAGTCAGGCCGCGTCATGGCTGTCTGGCTTCCAAGGATGTCTGCGCCGGGGCGGTTTTGGCCTCGGGTGTATTGGTCATTTGTGGTGCCACGATAATGACCGGTGGTGATGGCTGACGGTGACAGGCTGTGCCTGTGAGGAGCAACAGAGTTGCGATGGCTGCTCCAAGGCAAATCGAGGTTTGCTTCATGGGTGATGATCCTTTCTTGGGGTTGAACGCAGAAACCCATGCGCCAGCGAAGGCTGCATGGGCTTGAGCGTGGGGTTGGCTAGCTCACCTCAGCTTTGTATTTGAGCTGGGAGGTGGTGCATTCGGCGGCGCGGATGTCGTCACGTTGCCCGAGATAGACAGGCTGGTAGATGGCACCGGACTCCTTGAATGCGTAGAGGTAACGGCATTCCACTACAGTTCCCGGTGCGGGAACATCATGGTTTGGTGGAATGGTGACGTTGCCGGCGGAACGAACTTTGTCGCCCTCAAACAAGATCAACATGACACTGCGCTTATCGTTCACCTTGGTGACGATGAAGGAGGCAGTTTCGTAGAACTTGAATTTGAGCTGATGCCCACCGGAGTTGGGTCTTCCGGGAACATAAGGTGCATCCACATGTTTGAAGACGACGCCTTCCTTGCCTTCACGTTTGAACTGCGAATACCAGCCTGCCTTTTGTGGAGCAAAGTGGCTGCAGACGATCTGGATGTGCGGATGGTAAAATGCGTTGAGAAGAACCTGCAAACGAAGGTAGCGATCAACAAATCCATACGTCCGCATGTCTTCTCCGCCGATGGCGAGCAGGTCGAAGACATGAAGAGTGTCGCCGACAGCTTCACCATCAAGGATGTAGTCGCCATCATGCTTGGCAGCACTGCGGACGATCATGTCGGGAACTGAGATGGTGAACCCCAGACGATTGATGCCGCTAATGTTGTCGCCTGCCTTTTTGATGAGAAGGCGGCGGCCATCCATCTTCTCCTGCATCAGGTAACCCGGATGAGTGAGAAGTGCTTCGGCTTCCTTTTCCTCAATGGGATTGAGGAGCTGGCACTGAATGCCACTGGGCTGCTTG
>JBIKIA010000116.1:0-11152 GCA_044361885.1 Prosthecobacter sp.
CGGACCGACGGGGATGGCCTTTGGCACGGGGCGCTCATCTTCTTCGAGAGGCACGGCTTTCGACACAGACTGGGCCGAAAGGGAGGCGGGGAAAACGGAGACGAGGAGCAGAGCGCTGAGCGTGAGTCGCATAGCTGTGTCGGAAAGGCGGGGCATGGGCGTTTGGGACGGGCGTTGGCTCATGTCACTTCACGGTTTTTTCGGGGCTTCGGCGTCGGGCTTGCGAGTGGCGAAGGCGATGTTCCAGATGCCTGCTTCCTGGCAGGTGTTTAAAACGCGGATGACGTGTTTGTAATCCACGACTTCATCGCCCCGGAGAATCACGGCCTGATCCTTGAAGACGGTCACGATGTTCTTCAGCTTCGCCAGCAGTTCCTCAACGGTGAGCTGCTGGCCGTTCACGATGATCTCGCCCTCACTTTTGATGTTGATGATGATCTCACCGACATTGCGGGATTCGTTTTCCTTTCCCTGATCGGCGGCGGGGACGCTGATGTCCATGACCTGCTCGTTTTTCGCGTAATGCGAGGTCACGGCGAAGAAGATGACCAGCAGGAAGAGCACATCCACGAGCGGCGCAAGCTGCATGGGCGTGGGCTCGATGGAGTGTTGTTTGCGGAAGTTCATGGCGCGTCAGGCTGGTGAAGGGCTCAGTCCGGGCGTCCAGCGGCAGCGCGGGCGGCGCGTTTGTACTGAACGGCGAGCAGGGCCATGATGTGCGTGGTGGCGGCTTCCATCTCGGAGATGAGGCGGTTCACCTTGCCACGGAAGATGGAGTAAAAGATGAGCGCCGGGATGCCGATGGCGAGACCGGAGGCTGTGCAGAAGAGCGCTTCAGAGACACCTTGAGCGAGGCCGAGCTGATTGCTGCCGCCGTATTGGGTGTTCGAAATTTCATGGAAGGTGGTGATCATCCCGAGCGTGGTGCCGAGCAGTCCGAGCATGGGCGCCACAGCACCGACGTCACCGAGGTAGGCGATGCGTGCGAGCAGGAGACTCGACTGGCGGTTGCCCTCGGCTTCGGTGACTTCCTTCACTTCTTCGAAGCTGGCCGTTGGGTTGCGCGTGGCGAAGTCGAGTGTCTTTGCGGTGACACGGGCGATGCATTCGTTGCGGCGGTTGCAGACGGCGAGCAGGCCGAGGTAGTCCTGTTTGCGGATGAGGGCGTCGGCGCTGTTCATGAAGGCATCACTCACCACGGTGCCCTGGCGGACAGTGAAGGTGAAGAGCACGATGAAGAAGGCGGTGATCATGGAGAGGATGATCAGCGGGTAAGCCATGATGCCCGTGCGCTGAACGAAGCCATCCAGTGTCAGCGCGCCGCCATACGGACTATCGGAGGCTGCGGCGGCTTCAGTTTGGGGAACTGCGGCAGCCGGAGCGGCGGGCGCCTGGGCCAAAGCACCGGAGGTCATCCAGGCAAACACGAGAGCGAGCAGGGCGAAGGCGGAAAGAGAACGGGGGGACATGCGGCAGCGATGGTAGGCAGTGGAGGCGTGCTTGCAAGGAATCACACAACTCCTTGACGGCCCCTGAAGCCACGGTTTTTCCTCCGGTGCCGCTTTTCCTCATGCCCAGTGCCTCCTTATCTGCTGATTTCATCATTTCTCTTTTAGCTGAGCATGAGCTTTTAGAGGCGAGTGATCTCGTGCATGCCGACAGCGATCTCTTTGCTCTCGGGCTCGATTCGCTGGCGATGATGCAACTGCTTCTGCATATCGAGCGTGATTGTCAGGTCACCATTCCGGTGGCTGAGATCACGAGGGAGCGCTTCTCCACGCCGAAACGTCTGGCTGAGTGGTTGAGTCGGTCTTGAGACAGGATGGGGAAAGATCCAGTTTTCGGGAATAAGACCACAGGGACGGTCTCTCAGGAGGTGTCGAACCTTCATCCTCCTGCCCATGCAGATGGCTCTCCACTTCCCGATTGACCTCCCCGCCGCACGTCCCATAGCTGCGCGCGTGACTCCGGCTACGCCCAGTTTTGAGCAGATCGTGGACGCCCATTACCAGGGGCTCTACCGCTTTGCTCTCAGCATGTGCCGTCAGGATGCCACAGCCCAGGATCTGGTGCAGCAGACCTTTCTTCAATGGGCACGCAAGGGCCACGCTCTGCGCGATGCTGCGAAAGTGAAGACTTGGCTCTTTACTACGCTCTACCGCGACTGGCTCAGCCAGGCCCGGAGGGAGAAGAGATACGAAGAGATCGAATTCGAGCCTGATCTTCACGGTTCCACACATGAGGAGCCCGCCGAGCCGCCGAGAGTTGATAGCGCCACTCTTCAGCGTGCTCTTGATGAACTCCCCGCCAGCTACCGTGCGCCACTCGTCCTGTTTTACCTCAAAGAACTCTCCTACAAAGAGATCGCCGAGACGCTCGGTGTGCCCATCGGTACCGTGATGTCTCGTCTTTCCCGCTCCAAAGACATGCTCCGCAGCATCCTGCGACAGATCGAAGACAGCGCCTCCTCCAATATTCTCACCGCCGATTTTCAGCCCCAATCCAACCCGTGAACCGCGAACAAGCCAGACTCGAACTCGATGCCACCACACTGCGTCCCCACGATGCCGTGCCAGAGGCGCGGGCTCATGTCGAGAATGATACGACGCTTGCCGCATGGGTGAATCAGCGAACCGCCTTTGATAAGCATGTGTCGGGCATCCTGCGGGATGAACTATCCGCCCCAAGGGATTTGCGTGAGCGTCTCCTGGCCTCCGCCAAAGCTCCCCAGGCGGCATCACGGCGGATGCGGGATTGGATCGTCCCCTCACTCGTGGCTGCGGCGGCCTGCATCGCTCTCGGCTGGCAGATCATGCTGCCGGAGTTCAAAGGATTGCCCGCCTGGCAGGCAGAGGCCATGCCGACACTGGCGAAGCTCGAAATCGGCATGACCAGGCTGGATCAACGGTCAACGGATGTCGAAGTCCTGAAGCGCTACCTCACCGCATCGAGTCTGCCTTACCCCGACTGCATGCCTGAGGCGCTGGTGAACATGCGAACCTTTGGCTGCAAACGCATCCAGGTGGCTGGCCGACCTGCTGCAATCATCTGCTTCGATCTTGGCGGAGGCAAAGAGGCCCATCTCATCGTGCTCGAGCGTGCCGGATTGCCGGAAGCGCCGCCCGAGCACCAGCCTCAGTTCACTAGGAGCGAGGATTGGAATCTCGCCGCCTGGAGCGATGGAACGCAGAGCTTCCTGCTCGCCACGAAAGCAGACCTTTCCGCTTTGAAGAAGCTGCTCGGTCAGGCTTGAGGCATCAAGCCGCCGACTTCGGCCAGCGTGCCAGGGCCAGGATGAGCCAGCCGCCCATCAGCAACAGGCCGCCGAGCGGCGTCACCGGTCCCAGCCAAATCCAGCCAAAATAAGCCAGCAGGTAGATCGAGCCGCTGAAAAGAAGCGTCCCATAAAACAGCAGGTGCCAGCCACGCACTACGCTTTTGTCGGCAGCCCCCAGGAAAAGGGCCAGCAGGTAAAGAAACATTGAATGGGGCAGGTGATACCTCACGCCGGTCTCCCAGGACTCCAATTTGCCCGCAGCCAGGAGCGCGTCATGCACTGTGCCATGAGCACCCATGGCCCCGAGCGCCACAGCGGCGAAGGCGGAAAGCGCGGCAAGGCGGAGGAGATCGCGGTCGGGGGAGAGTGTCATGCGGGTCGGATGGGACTCGGCTGGGGGGGCTTTGTCAATCCGTCAGCGGGGAGCCGCCGGAGCTTTCTTTGGCAGCGGCCAAATTATTTCTCGCCAATTCTTCGCCATGTTTGTCTAATCACAGCGGGTGCGGGGATATTCTCCCGGCACTCATTCATACATCATAACCAAACCAAACAACGCACTACTATGAAAAGAGCACTCCAACGAGGTTTCACCCTCATTGAACTCCTGGTGGTGATCACCATTATCGCGATCCTCGCGAGCTTGGCGGTCCCCACTTTCAACGTCATCCAGGACATGGCGAACCAAACCTCCGCCGCAAACAATTGCCGGCAGATCATCATGGCGATGAAAATCTTCGCCAATGACAACAACTCGATCTACCCGGACACCTACAACAACCCGCAGACCGGTGGTCAGGCCCTCACGGCCAACGACGCCTTCCGCGTGTTGATTCAGGAAGAAATCATCCAGGACGAGCGCATCTTCGGTGCCAAGGCCTCGATGTTCCAACCTGACAACAACATCGGCACTGCGCCGTCCTTTGACCAGGCGCTGCAGGCCAATGAAAACCATTGGGCACTCACTCAGGGTCAGACGACCTCAAGCAACGGCATCATGCCGTTGGTGTATGAAAACCCACTGGCCCCGAGCTGGCCGCCGCAGTGGAACTGCGACGCAGCTGGTCAGCCAAAACCAGGCCGTGCCTGGCGCGGTGGCAAGATCATCATCGGTCGTAATGACAACTCCGTGAACGTCGAGTCGCTCGCCACCAAAAAAGGCCCTTCCGTGGGTCCGAAGGCAATGACCGGCGGCTATGACATCTTCACGATGGCCAGCCAGAACATGCCCCAGCAGGTGCTGAACATCCTCGGTGGTGGCATGCAGTCTGGTGGCATGCCCGGCGATCCCAGCTTCACCAATCCTGGTGCTGCTGGTGGTCTTCCCGGCCTGCCCGGCGCCCCTGGTGGTGCCCTTCCAGGTCTGCCTGGTGCTCCCGGAGCGATGCCAGCCCTCCCCGGCGCTCCTGCCGCTGGTGGTCTGCCAGCCCTTCCTGGAGCTCCTGGCAAATAATCCGTGGGCTGATGCCCTGAGCTAACACTCAACGACGCCGTCGGGATGACCTCCCGACGGCGTTTTCTTTTTCTTTGCGGGTGAGTGCTGCGTCCGCCAATCCTTCTCAATGCCCGCTGGTCCTTTCTTTGCCTTCAGTTCCATCACCGTCTTGTCGGTTCTTGCCGTCGTGCTTGGTGGTGTGGCGCTGGGTCACTTGCTGACTCACCAGCGCGACCATCGCACGGCTTCCTTTTGGGCGGCGCTCATCGTGCTTTCCCCCATTGCTGGAGCCTGCCTCTACGCGCTGCTTGGCATCAATTTCATCCGCAGACGCGGGCGTCACTATCGAGGCGGCGTGGGGCCCGCTTATCGCGATCCTCCACCGACCTGTCCGCTTTTTTATCAGGAAGATCCGGTGATCGCTGCGCAGGATTGCTCGCTCGCCACGACGCTGGACCGCATATCGCGCTTCAACTTCAGTTCGGGGAACAGTGTTGAGCCGCTCATCAATGGCGATGAAGCCATGCCAGCCATGCTCACGGTCATTCGTGAGGCAAAGTCCACCATCGCTCTCTCCAGTTATATCTTCGAGGCCACCGGCATCGGCGCGGAATTCGTCAGCGAACTCGCTGCCGCTCATCTTCGCGGCGTGCAAGTGCGGGTGATCGTGGATGATGCGGGCACACGCTACTCCTGGCCTCCCGTCACGCGTGTGCTGGCAGCTCAGGGCGTGCCCGTGCGGCGATTCATGCCTAGCCGCTTCATCCTGCGCCTCATCACGATGAACCTGCGCAATCACAAGAAGCTCCTCATCGCAGACGGCCGCATCGCCTTCACCGGTGGCATGAACATCCGAGAGGGAAACATGCTCGAGCGGAATCCGGCGCACCCGGTGCAGGATCTTCATTTCAAAATCACCGGCCCCGTGGTGGCGCAGCTTCAACGTGTCTTCGCCGAGGACTGGCACTTCTGCGCTGGGGAGCCGCTCGACGAGTCTCTCTGGTTTCCCGATCTGCCCGTGACCGGCTTGACTCATGCGCTGGGAATCATTGACGGACCCGACGAAGACTTCGAGGTCATGCCCATCGCCCTCTTCGCAGCGCTCAATGCCGCCCGTCAGAGAGTCTGCATCATGACACCCTACTTTCTGCCACCCGCCACACTCATCGCCGCGCTGAAGCTCTGCGCCACGCGTGGCGTGGAGGTCTCCATCATCACACCCGCGCAGAATAACATCCCATGTGTCTCCTGGGCCGCGCGCACGCTGTATCCCGAGTTGCTGCACGCCGGTTGCCATATCTTCGAATCCCCCCCACCTTTTGATCACTCCAAGATCCTGCTCATTGACGACGCTTGGTCGATCGTTGGTTCCACTAACTGGGACCCACGCAGCCTGCGACTGAACTTCGAGTTCAACGTCGCCTGCCACGACCTCGGCCTCGCCCAGCGTCTCACCACCATCTTTGATCAAAAGAAAGCGCAGAGCACCGAGATCACCGAGACCGCCCTCGACACAGCCTCAAATCTCGAGCGGCTACGCAACGGCTTCGCCCGCCTTTTCATCCCCGTCTTATAGGATTGAAGCCCAGCCAAGTCCAGCTTACCTCGCCGATAGCAGATACCCCAGCACCATCACCGCGATCAGTATGGCCGCCACGATCTTCCACAGCGTCTCCTTGCTCAAAGACGGCCTGCCTTTCCGATCCGTGCCAAACTCTCGCTGGATGAAGTCATTATAATTAAAGTCTTCATCCGGAAGATCCACCCCATCATAAGTCTCCGCGTTTTGTTTCCAGCCCGACTTGGCACAGGAGCCGCAGTCATCGCAGGCCACCGCTCCACGCGGCACCCACTCCCCACAGTTCGGGCACTGGCCGGGTGGTTTGAAGCGAGCCATGACAGCGGCAGGTTTAGATCATCCCCAGCTTCATCTTCCCCTCGATGGAGATCATGCCCTGATTCCAGGCAGGCTCCCACACGAGTTCCACCGCCGCGTCGTCCATCTCCTCGATGGTCATGATGCGGCTCTGCGCGTCCGCCGCGATGGTCGGGCCCATGCCACAGCCGGGGGCCGTGAGCGTCATCTTCACCACGGCCTTGTTCTTGCCTTCGGCGTCCTGCTCGACCTGGCAGTCATATACCAGACCCAGGTCCACGATGTTCACCGGGATCTCCGGGTCATAGACATTCTTGAGCTGGTTCCAAACCTGACCTTCCAGGTCATTGGCATCCGCAGGGATGTTGGAGGACGTGCTGTCCTGATCCTTCTTGTTCGACTCGGGCTCGATGCCCAGAGCGTCCACGTCATTTGCATTGATGCGGGCAAGGCCAAAATCCGTCGCTACCGTGTAAGTGCCGCCGAGTGATTGGGTGATGATCACCTTCAGGCCGAGAGGCAGCTTGATGCTCTCTCCACTGGGAATCTGGACGGCTTCGACTTCGCGCTTGAGTTCGAGGGAGGAATGCATGGAGGTGGGGGAGGTGAATGACAAGATCCGAGGGGTAAATGACAAACGTCTCCGCCCTCGGAGGTGGCCGCCCGAGAATGCCGCCCATGGGTGGGGTGTCAACCTTCCATCGTCTCCCCACATCTACATCACGTCTTCTGCCATGGTTTATCGAGTGACGAATGCTATGAATGTGGTGACTTCTACGGTGAAGATTGGGACGAAATCTCTACTGTGGCTTGGGGGTATGCTGTCGGTTGCCAAATCGGTTGCACATCCGTCATCCCATCCTATTCTCAGCCTCTCACCGCTACCCCGTGGTGTAATGGTAACACAGGAGATTTTGATTCTCTCGTTTAAGGTTCGAGTCCTTACGGGGTAACCACCAAGCGACAATGACCCGCTTCCGCCCCTGCATCGATCTCCACTCCGGTAAGGTAAAACAAATCGTCGGCTCCACGCTGAGCGACACTGGTGCCGGGCTGAAAACGAACTTCGTGAGTGATCGTGATGCCGCTTGGTATGGCGAACTCTATGCCCGCGATGAATTGAAGGGCGGCCATCTGATCATGCTTGGCCCGGACAATGAAGAGGCGGCGAAGTCGGCCCTCAGTGCCTTCCCTGGCGGGCTGCAAATCGGCGGTGGCATCCGCCCCTGCAATGCCGAGGAGTATATCGCCGCAGGAGCCAGCCACGTCATCGTCACCAGCTACCTCTTTGAAGCCGACGGCACCTTTTCCGAGACACGTCTGAACAAGATGGTCGCTGTAGCGGGCAAAGAGCGACTTGTCATCGACCTAAGTTGCAAGGCTACGGGTAACGGATGGACCGTCGCGATGAATCGCTGGCAGACGCTGACCGATCTACACGTCACGCAAGAAACGCTGCAGCACCTCGCTGCGCACTGCGATGAGTTTTTGATCCATGCCGTCGATGTCGAGGGCAAGTGCGAAGGCATCGACGAGGCGTTGGTCACCTTTCTCGGCCAGCACAGCGCGGTTGCCATGACCTATGCCGGCGGTATTCATCGCATTGAAGATCTGCATCGCATTCAGGAACTGAGCGGAGGTCGGGTCGATGCCACTGTGGGCAGCGCGCTTGACCTTTTCGGCGGCACTGGCGTTCGCTATGCAGATTTGCTCAGCTTCAACCGTAGAACTCTCCCCGCATGAAAATCATCCGTTACTCCGACTCCTCCGGCCACATCCACCACGCCGCCCAGCAATCCGACGGCTCCGCGCTCGTCATTGAAGGCGACATCTTTGGCGCTCACAGCGTCACAGATCGCAAGGCCGATGTCGCCAAACTCCTCGCCCCGGTCGAGCCTCGCATCATCCTTTGCATCGGTCTGAACTACAAATTCCACGCGGAGGAGAGCGGCATGGCCATCCCCCAGCATCCGGTGCTCTTCATCAAAAACCCAGCCGCCGTGCAAAACCCCGGTGATCCCATCCTGCTGCCCTCCGTCTTGAAGAGCGACAGCGTCGATTATGAGTGCGAGCTCGCCGTCGTCATCGGCAAAACCGCCCGCAATGTCAGCAAGGCAGACGCCCTGAACTATGTGCTCGGCTACACCTGCGCCAATGACGTCAGCGCCCGCGACTGGCAGAAAAACGGTGGCGGCGGCCAGTGGTGCCGCGGCAAGACCTTTGACACTTTTTGCCCGCTCGGTCCCGTGCTCGTCACGACGGATGAGATCCCGAATCCAAACGCACTCGGGATCAAGACCATCCTGAATGGCGAAGCTGTACAAGACTGGAACACGAACGACATGATTTTCGACGTGCCCACGCTCATCGAGTTCCTCAGCGCGGACACCACTTTGCTCCCGGGAACCGTCATCATCACCGGCACACCTCAGGGCGTCGGTATGGCACGCAAGCCCCCGCTTTGGATGAAATCAGGCGACAGCGTCACCATCGAGATCGAAGGCATCGGCAGTCTGACGAACCCGGTGGTTTAAAACGAACTTCCAAGTTCGTTCTCAGGCCGAACTCGGAAGTTCGGCCTGCAGCATTCAAAGCGCATTGATCGCCAGCAATTCGTTCAGTTTCCCGTTCGCACGGTAAAACTCCGCCTCGGCGAGCCCGGCCTCCACGAGTCCCGCACGCACGCTTTCGGCATCGACTTCGCCGAGGACGTGCTGTTTGATCAGCGCGGTCTTCTTTGCCTGAAGGGCAAGGAAGCCCGCATCCACCTCGGGGGTGATCGGATACCTGCCCTCTGCCTGTCCGGCCTTCAGCACCTCTTTGAAAGGGGCACCTGACCTCGCTGCCTCTTGCTTCGCGTCATTCACGCCTGCGTACCACTCGGCACAGATGACGCGGTAGTAGTCGCGCATGGCCTGCTTGTTGTAGTGAATGACGAGCTGACGGCCATCCACGGGTACCGTGCCCGTCGCGCGGAAGCTGTCGGCATCGATGGTATCCACGAAGAAAAGGTCATCTCCATCCACGGCGAACTCCCATTTCAGATCCCAGAGTTGCAGGCCGATCTCCTCCAGCAATTCTCGCACCGCCCAGGCTCCGAGAAGTGCCATTCTGATCGTGCCGGTAAAGGATTGTGTGCTCAATCCTGACATCAGCAGGGCCTCCTGTTTTGTCACGGCACGATCTTCCGGCTCATACTTGCTGGTGAGATCATAGATCGGGCGATCCAGCATCTGCCATGCGCGCATCGGGCCGCTCAGGCCGAGTTCCAGCTCAAAGGCGTGACGTTCTTTATCGCTCAGAGCCTCATATTTTCGCAGCACCGAGCTGCCGCTGGTCACGCCGAAGCGCACGATGTATTCCAGTGGCACCACGTAGGTGCTGCTCTGGTGAAACTGCGAGTAGTCGAAGACAAAGTTCCCCATCACGTTGCGCTGCGGCGGCTTCATCACGGGGAAGCGACGCACCACATTGTAGCAGCTCGGGTTCGCGGGCATCCCGTTCGCGACGATTTTGCCCGTTACTGCATCCATCATTCCGACTTGGTGCGTTTGCGCACCGCTCTCGATCATCAAGGGCAGTGTGCCATCCATGAGCTGGGAGCGCCAAGTTTCACCCAGAATGTTGTTTTGAATCAAGGCTGCTTCCACTCGTTTCCAGGTCGCAGGCTGGCTGAGTCGCTCATACATCGCATGGCGAAAGATGGCCCGGTTCAGGTCATTCCCGTCGATTTTAAAAATGCTCCCCACATCGAAGACCGACCCCGCCTCGGTCGTCTCGCAGACGATGAACCCTGGATGCTCCGGCAGTGCGTAGAGGTTTTGCACTGAGCCGCGATAAACCGGCTCGCTGAGGCTGGAGGGAATGAGATGAGTGGGCAGGGTATTGGGCATGAGGTGCCCGCAGGCTCGCCAAGTCTGGGGGATATTTCAATTTTCAGTTTCAGTTTTCGCCATGGCTTTGTGGGCGGCTAACCGACTCCGAAAAAGCCGTTGACCCCTCCCGCGTCCGTGGCACTATCGCGACCCTCCACGCCCCGGCGGAAGCCTCTGCCCCGTCGGGTCCACGTGATTCCCCACCCATCCCCATGAAAAAACAAGGTCATCCTACGGTTCACGAAACCACCATCACCTGCACCTGTGGCACGGTTTATAACACCATGTCCACCGTGCAGAACCTCCGCATCGGCATTTGCGCCGGTTGCCATCCGTTCTTCACGGGTGAGCAGCGCTTCGTCGATACTGCCGGCCGAGTCGATAAATTTGCCCAGCGTTACGGCACCTCGGTTGCACGCCGCTCCGCTCCGAAGCTCAACGCAGCCTCCGCATAGTCGCCTCAGCTTTAAAAAGTATTCTTTCTCACATCGCGGACGCCCCAGTGGCCTCCGCGATGTTTGTTTTTGCAAACCTGCCCACTCCTGCCACTCTCCGCGTTCTCCTTTTATGGCCGCCCCCCTGCTCATCCACCTCGACGGTAAACTTGTCCCCGAATCCGAAGCCAAAATCTCCGTCTTCGATCACGGCCTGCTCTATGGCGATGGCTGCTTCGAGGGCATCCGCATCTACAA
>JBIKIA010000144.1:0-9803 GCA_044361885.1 Prosthecobacter sp.
TGGCCGCGTCTTCCGTCTGACCGAGCATCTCGTGCGCCTCTATGAAAGCGCGCGCTCCATCCTGCTCACTATCCCGATCAGCATCGAAGAGATGGAAAAAGCCACCGTCGAGACCGTCGCGGCCAACAACCTGCGCGATGGCTACATCCGCCTCGTCATCACCCGTGGTGTCGGTTCCCTCGGCTTGAATCCCTACCAGTGCCCGAAGGCTGGCGTCATCATCATCGCCAGTGGCATCACCCTTTATCCTGCGGAGAAGTATGAGACCGGCCTCAACCTCATCACCTGCGCCACTCGCCGCCCAGCGACCGCCGCTTTGAGCCCACAGGTGAAAAGCCTGAACTACCTCAATAACATCATGGCCAAGATCGAGTGCATCCAGGCCGGATGTGAAGAGGGCATCATGCTCAATGAGCAGGGCTACGTTGCCGAATGTACGGGCGACAATGTCTTCATCATCAAGAACGGTCAGGTCTTTACCCCCACCATCGCCAGTGGTGCCCTCAACGGCATCACCCGCATGGCCGTCATCGAAGTCATGCGCGAGATGGGACTTCAGGTCCACGAGATCACCATGACTCGCCATGAGATCTACACCTCCGACGAGTGCTTCCTCACCGGCACTGCTGCCGAGGTCATCCCCGCCGTGCAATACGACCGGCGCCCCATCGGCGATGGCAAGCCAGGCAAGCTCACAGCCGAGATCATCAAGCGCTTCAAAGTGCTGGCAAACTCCACCGGCACGCCAGTGCCGTATGCTTGATTGACCTTCTCGCTTACCCTGGATGCAAGAGTACCACCGCCTTCTCCGCAAAGTCCTCGATCACGGTTCCTACCGCGAGGACCGCACCGGCACAGGCGCGTATTCCGTCTTTGGTGAGCAGAGTCGCTACGATCTCAGCACGACCTTCCCCGTCGTCACGACGAAGAAGCTGCACCTCCGCAGCATCATCCATGAGCTGCTTTGGTTCCTGAAAGGCGACACCAACGTCGGCTATCTGCGCGACAACAAAGTCACCATCTGGGACGAGTGGGCCGATGAAAACGGCGAACTCGGTCCCGTCTATGGCGCGCAATGGCGTCGCTGGCAGGGCACTCCCGAGGCGGAGCCAGTCGATCAAATCGTCAAGCTCATCGAAGGCATCAAAACGAACCCGTATAGCCGACGCCACATCGTCAGTGCTTGGAACGTGCCCTATATCGACAAGATGGCGCTGCCTCCTTGCCACTGCCTGTTCCAGTTCTTCGTCGCTGAAGGCAAACTGAGCTGCCAGCTCTACCAGCGCAGCGCCGATCTCTTCCTCGGCGTGCCTTTCAACATCGCCAGCTACAGCCTGCTCGTCCTCATGGTCGCACAGGTCTGCGGCCTCGAGCCAGGCGAGTTCGTCCACACCTTTGGCGACCTCCATCTCTACTCGAATCACATCGAGCAGGCCAAGCTTCAACTCACCCGCGAGCCACGACCGCTCCCCGTGATGAAGCTGAATCCCGACGTTAAGGATCTCTTCGATTTCAAATACGAAGACTTCACCCTAGAAGGCTACGATCCGCACCCTGCCATCAAGGCGGCCATTGCCGTCTAAGTTCGTAGTCCCGCCTTCAGGCGGTTCTGGGTTCGCACGCAACTCTTGGATTCCTCGGCGAAAATTGTAATCGCCACGTCATCGGGCACTCGCTTAAATCGCGGCCAATTCAGCCCGCTCTCCCGACGTGTCCGAACTTCTCCAGGCCTCCATCAGTCCCAACCAGATCCTTCTTAGCCTCCTGCTCGGACTGGTCGTTTGCTACTGGCTGCTCGTCATTCTGGGTGCTCTGGATTTCGAAACCGACATGCCCGATGATTTCGGCGATGGCGATGTAGACGCCCATCACGGCCACGGAGTGAATACCGGCGGTGCCTGGATCACCGCAGGTCGTCTCATGGGCTTTTCCCAGGTGCCCATCGTCGTGTGGGGCAGCTTCATCATCCTCTTCATGTGGTTCGTCTCACTCGTGCTGAATCAGAAGTGGAATGCGGATGCCGACACTTTGCGGGCCTTGCTCCTGCTGCTGCCAAACTTCGCCATCAGCGCCATCGCCACGAAGCTGGTCACCATCCCCGTCGCCAAGCTTTTCAAAGCCATGGCCGATGCGGATACCGAGGCCGAGGAAGTCATCGGGCGCACCGGAACCGTCGTCTCCATGGAAGCCGATGAACGTTACGGCCAGCTCGAGATCGCCGCGAATGGTGCCCCACTTCTCATCAACGTCCGCACCCAACCCGGTGCTCCCGCTTTGCCCAAAGGCACCCAAGCCCAAGTCACCACCGCCGGTCCCGACAACGCCTTCTACTTCATCGAGTCTCTGAAATCATAAATCCAACATCATCAATATGCACCCCACACTCCCACTCGCCGTGCTTCTCGAAGGCAGCATCCTCGTAGGCGTCATCATCATCGGCATCTTCCTCGGCGTGCTGATTCTGTTCTCGCGCTTCTTCCGCAAAGTAACGCAAGGCCAGGCCATCGTGCGCAACGGCATTGGCGGCACGAAGGTGTCTTTCAATGGCATGATCGTCATCCCCGTCGCGCATCAGGCCGAGTACATGGACATCTCGGTGAAGCGCATCGAGATCGAGCGCAAAGCCAACGAAGGTCTCATCTGCAAAGACAATCTCCGCGCCGACATCAAGGTCGCCTTCTTCGTCCGAGTGAACAAAACACCCGATGATGTCCTCCGTGTCGCCCAGTCCGTCGGCTGCGCTCGTGCCTCGAATGTGGACATGATCCGCACGCTCTTCGACGCCAAGTTCTCCGAAGCGCTGAAGACCGTCGGCAAGCGATTCGACTTCGTGCAGCTCTACAATGAGCGCGACACTTTTAAGAGCGAGATCTTAAAGGTCATCGGCACCGACTTGAACGGCTTCGCGCTCGACGACTGCGCCATCGACTTCCTCGAACAAACGCAGCTCGAAAACCTCGACCCCGACAACATCCTCGACGCCGAGGGCATCAAGAAGATCACCGAACTCACCGCCATCCAGGCCAAGCTCTCCAACAACATCCAGCGTGATAAAGAGAAGGTCATCAAGCAGCAGGACGTGCAGGCTCGTGAGGCCATCTTGGAACTCGAACGCCAGCTCTCAGAGACCGAAGCCAAGCAGAAGCGCGATGTCGAAAGCGTGCAGGCTCGTGAGCAAGCCGAGACCATGAAAGTGCAGGCCGAAGAGCGTCTCAAAGCCGAGCGCGCGAACATCGCCGCCGACGAAGAGATCGCCATCGCCACGCAGAACAAGGACCGCCAAGTGCTCGTCGCCCAACGCAACAAAGAGCGTACCGATGCCGTCGAAGTCGAGCGCGTCACGCGTGATCGCGACCTCGAAATCATCGACCGCGAGCGTCAGACCACGCTGAAAGGCATCGAGAAGGAAAAGGCCGTCGAAATCGAGAAGAAGAACATCCAGGAGGTCATCAAAGACCGCGTGGCACTCGAAAAGACCGTCGTCATCGAACAACAGAAGATGAAGGACGCCGAGGCCTTCGCCACCGCCGACCGCGAGAAGCAGGTCGCCCTCACCAACGCGGAGAAAAACGCTCAAGAGCAGCTCATTCAGAAAATCAAAGAAGCCGAAGCCGCCAAGCAAGCTGCACAGCTCGCCGCCGAGCAGGCCGCCTTCACCACCGTCAAAGCTGCTGAAGCCGCCAAGCAGTCTGCCGAACTTCATGCGCAGGAAATCCTCACGCTCGCCGAAGCACGCCAGGAATCTGCCGCCAAGGACGCCTCTGCCGAGAAATCCCTCGCCGAAGGCAAAACCGCCACCTCAGCCGCCATCGGACTTGGCGAAGCTCAAGTCTCCCTCGCGAAAGCCGAAGCCTCGCAGAAGCAAGGCACCGTCGATGCCGAGGTCACGCAGCTCAAACTCGCTGCCGAAGCCGATGGCATCACCAAGAAGGCGCAGGCCATGAAGCTTCTCGAAAACGCCGGTCGCGAGCACGAGGAATTCAAGCTCACGCTCGAAAAAGACAAGGCCATCGCCCTCGCCGAGATCCACATCCAGAAAGACATCGCCGCCGCCCAGGCTGGTGTGCTCGGAGAAGCCATGAAGTCCGCCAAGATCGAGATCGTCGGCGGAGAAACGCAGTTCTTCGACAAGATCACCAACGCCATCGGCAACGCCCGCGCCGTGGATCGCCTCGTCGAAGGCAGCCGCACTCTCACCGACGTGAAGGAGACCTTCTTCAACGGCGATCCCGACTATTTCAAAGCCCAACTTAAAACCGTCGTCGATCAATTCGGCCTCACCGCCGAAGACACGAAGAACCTCACATTGTCGGCTTTGTTCGCGAAGCTCATCGGCCTTAACCCCGACGCCACCACGCTGAACAAGCTCACTGGCATGATCGGTGCCGCGTCGCGGTTTGGTCTGACCGAACAAACCGTGGCTGGGTTGCTCACCGCGAAGGCGGTTAAGAAGTAGTATGGAGCGCCGACGATTCGTCGGCCTTGAAGAACTCTAAGCCGGCGAATCGTCGGCACTCCATATGGCTGATCCCACACTACCTCCCGCAAACTCTTCGCCCCAGCTCGAAGCAGGCGCTTACGAAGTCATTCGTCAGCGGCTGAACAAGCACGGCTCCGAACTCCAACGGCGGCTGGATTTGCTGAACGCGGATCGGAAGGCGGAGTTCGGTGGCATAGAAACGGCGCTGCTCACGACGACGCGGCTGACGACGGACAACAACTGCGTGCCGCGCGACATGGCGACCATCGGGCCGCGGCGTTTCTTGTTTGGCTACAATGTGCATCTCGGGCTGCGGACGACGATGAAGATCGAGGACGTCTTCGCGGTGTATGATTACCAGGAGGGCGACCACAGCTTCCACACGAACAAGGAGCACCTGCTGGGCGATGCGCAATTCGCGGAGGATTTTTCCTATCTCTACAGCTACTACAAGAACGCCACCTTCCTGAAGTTTCACCGCATCGGACCGCATCTTTACATGGGCTTTCAGGTCGGGCAGCGGGCCACAGAGGTGAAGACATTCAAATGGCTCGTCGATGATGAAAAGGGCACGCTGAAGTATCTCGGCAACCGCAGCGACCACGAGTTCGTCTTCCCCACGCCGCAAGAGTTCGCGTGGAAGCGGGCCACGCGGGACATGTACATCCACGGCGAGCATCCACACATCAGCATTGAGGACCGCGTCTTCGTCGAGACCATCGGCGGCGACCTCACGGTGAAGGTGGAAAACAACACCGCCTCCGGTCGCGGCATCTACAACGAGCCGGTCGATAACAAAGACCAGACGCTCGATGACGCGGAGGTGCATTACGCCATCGTGGGAAATCTCATCCTGATGAAGGTGCTGCCGTATCAGGAGAAAACGTGGCGGCATCTCGTCTTCAACGATCGCACGCGTGAGGCGCATCGCATCGACAGCATCGCGGAGAGCTGCGTGCTGCTACCGGATGATCACGGCATCCTCTTCCCGCACGGCTATGTGCTGCAAACGGGCGAGGTGCGCCGCTTCGACACCGGACTGCCCCCGATGCGTTTCGAGCGGCGCATCCCAGCGGCGAATGGCGAGGACACGCTGTTTGTTTTCAGCCATCTCGAAAGCGGATCGTATCTGCTGCTCAGCTACAATCTCATCGCGCAGAGTGTCGCCACGCCGCAGCCCTGCCACGGTTTCAGCCTCTTCCCCACGGGCGAACTTGTGCTCTTCGATGCCGATGCGGAGCCGCGCAAACATCACGTCGTGCAGATCTGGCGCACGCCCTATCTCACCGCCGATGTCAGCGAGGCCAAGGCCACGCAGACCTTCCTCAGCAAAATCGGCAACGCCGAAATCGTCCGCGCGATGGCGGAGTGCCGTGGCGTGCTGACGCTGCTGGCCAAGGACGACTCGTTCTCCGGACTCTACGTCGAGCTAGCTCGCTCCTGCGGCGACATCGCCGACAGCTACTTCTGGGTAGGCAAGGAGGAGGCGCATGATCTCAAGACGACGCTCACCGAGATCAAAACGACCGCCGAAGCCGCGCTCGGTGAGTTTGAAAAAGTGCGCCGCATGAGGAAGACGGCGGCGGATCAGACCACCGCTCTGCAAGACAAGTCGCAGAAGGCCCTCAATGCCGCCAGCAACACCGATCCGAGCGACATTCTCGGCTTTGTGCAACTTTTGACCACGCTGCGTGAGCTGCGCGGCCAGATCATCGCCCTGCGTGATGTACGCTACACGGATGCGGCTGTCATCGACCAGATGGACAAGGCCGTGGCCGAGGGCACGGACAAGCTCAGCGCGAAATGCGTGGCTTTCCTGCTCAAGCCGGAGGCGCTCGATCCGTATCGAAAGCAAATCAGCGAACAGCAAGCTCGTGTCCCGACGTTGGCAAAGGTCACGGAGGCGCAAGAAGTCGAGCAAGCACTGGCGAAGTCGAGCAGCGAGTTGGAGATGCTCACCGCCATCGTCAGCGGCTTGAAGATTCAAGACGCGACAGAGACCACGCGCATCATCGAGGGCATCAGCACGTTGTTTGCGCAGCTCAATCAGGTGCGTAGTGTGTTGCGAAATCGCCGCAACGATCTCGCGAAGACCGAGGGCGCAGCGCAGTTTCAGGCGCAGCTCAGCCTGCTCAGCCAAAGCGTGCTGAACTACCTCGAAGTGGCCACCACGCCGGAGAAGTGCGATGAATCACTCACCCGCGTGCTTGTGCAGATCGAGGAGATGGAGACGCGCTTCTCTGACTTCGACGACTACGCTGCTGAGCTGGTCAAAAAGCGCGAGGAAGTCCAAACCGCCTTTGAGTCGCGTCGGCAAAGCCTCACGGATGCGCTGAACCGCCGCTGTCAGTCACTTGGCCAATCCGCCGACCGCATTCTCAGCAGCGTCCGCAATCGTCTCGCCTCCTTTGCCAAGCCTGAGGAAGTGCATAGCTGGCTCGCTGGTGATGCCATGGTCGCCAAGCTGCGCGATCTCATCGACGAACTCCGCAAGCTCGGCGACAGCGTCCGCGCCGACGAGCTGCAAACACGGCTGAAAACCGTGCAGCAAGACTCGCTGAAGCAGATCCGCGACAAAGCCGAGCTATTCGTCGATGGCGGCGATCTCATCCAGCTCGGACGCCACAAGTTCAGCGTCAATCGTCAGCCGTTGGAGCTGGCCATGCTGCCACGCGACGGCGGGCTCGCGTATCACCTCACCGGCACACGTTTCTTTGAGAAGGTCGAAAGCGCCGAGCTGGAGACCCAGCGCCACGTTTGGGACCAGGCGGTCGTTTCCGAGAACGCGTTGGTGTATCGAGCCGAGTATCTCGCCTGGCAGATGTACAAGTCGGGGACCCAAGACGATGTCGCCACCTTCATGGCGCAGCGTTATCACGAAGGCTACACCAAGGGCGTTCATGATCACGACGCGGCGCTCATCTTGAAACCGCTCCTGGAGATGCACGCCAGCCTTGGCCTGCTGAGGCATTCGCCAGCGGCTAGAGGTTATGCGCGGCTGTTTTGGCATGGCTGGAACGAAGATGACGACAAAAAGGCCCTGGCAGCGCGGATGCAGTCGAAGGGGCGAATGAGGGAGTTTTTTGGCGAAAAGGCGGTTGAGCCGAATGACGGGCTTTTGAAACGAATCGAAGAGTTTTTTGGCAACGGAATGGGTGGCAATGGAATTGCTGAATCTCATTCCTTTGCCACCCATTCCCTTGCCAGTTGCCTTCTGTCCGAATTGCAGTCGAAGCATCACTTCACACGCTCGGCTGCGGCGGTGGAGCTGTTGAAGTCATTCCGGAAAGAACTCACGGCAAAACGGGCGGCGAAGGATTTTGAGGAAACGCTCACCGCGCTGGCGGCACAACCATTGCTGGCGTTTGAGATCGCTTTGGATTGGGTCACCGCTTTGAATCCCAACGCGGATCGCGGCGTGCTCATCGAAACGGCGGCGATGGTCGTCACGAATGATCAACCGCCCGCGGCGACGCCGTCGGAAGCGAGTTCACGCACCACGATCACTGGTTTGACCGGCACCCACGCGCGCATCGCCGATGCAAAGCTCGAACTCGACTACCACGAATTCACCGCGCGACTCCAGCGCTACGAGCAGGACATCGTGCCTGCCTTCGAGCAGTTTCAGAAGCTCAAACACAGCCTCGCAGAGACACGCCGTCGCGAGTTGCGGCTCGATCAGTTCAAAGCCGGTGTGCTCAGCTCGTTCGTGCGCAATCGCCTGCTCGATCAGGTTTATCTGCCGCTCATCGGTGCTAATCTCGCCAAACAACTCGGCGCGGCGGGCAGTGATACGCGCACGGATCGCATGGGCCTGTTGCTGCTCATTTCACCGCCCGGTTACGGCAAGACGACGCTCATGGAATACGTCGCCAGCCGTCTTGGAATCACGCTGGTGAAGATCAATGGGCCTGCGCTCGGCCATCACGTCACCTCGCTCGATCCCTCCGAGGCGCGCAATGCCAGCGCGCGTGAGGAAGTCGAGAAACTCAACCTCGCCTTCGAGATGGGTGACAACGTCATGATTTACATCGACGACATCCAGCACACGAACCCCGAGTTCCTGCAAAAATTCATCTCCCTGTGCGATGGCACGCGCAAAATCGAAGGCGTGTTCAAAGGCGAGGCCAAGACCTATGATTTGCGCGGTCGCAAAGTCGCCGTCGTCATGGCGGGCAACCCTTACACCGAAGTCGGCGGCAAATTCCAGGTGCCTGACATGCTCGCCAACCGCGCCGACACCTACAACCTCGGCGACATCCTCGGCGGCCATGAGGAGGCCTTCAAAGACAGCTACATCGAGAACACTCTCACCAGCAATGCCACGCTCGCCCGCATCGCCGCGCGCAGCCATGCCGATGCGCTTGCCGTCTTGAAGATCGCGCAGACTGGCAGCCGCGAAGGCGTGGAGTTCGAAGGCAGCTTCAGCGCCGAAGAGATCAACGACGCCGTCGCCGTCATGGAGAAGCTCCTGCATGTGCGCGAGATCATCCTGCGCGTGAATCAAGAGTACGTCCGCAGCGCCGCCATGGAAGACGCCTACCGCACGGAACCTCCCTTCAAGCTGCAAGGCAGCTACCGCAACATGAACAAGATCGCCGACAAGATCCTGCCGCTCATGACCGATGCCGAAGTCGCGAACATCATCGCCGACCACTATCGTGGCGAAGCCCAAACCTTGAGCCAAGCCGCCGAAGCGAACCTGCTGAAATGGCGCGAGATCAACGCCCTTGCCACCGAAGAGGACATCACGCGCTGGACCGTCATCAAGGGTACCTTCAAGCGCAATCTCCTCACCGGCGGTGCAGGAGAAAACGACCCCATCAATCGCATCACCGGCCACATGAACGCCTTCACCGTCGGCCTGGAGAAGATCGAGCAAGCCGTGAGCAACCCGACGCTTTCTGACCTGACGATGGAGCGACTACAGAAGATCATCGAAGGCCTGCGAGCTGTGCCGGTGAACGTGGAGATCAAGGTGCAGCCGGTGGAGAAGGAAGTGGCTGGGGAGTCGCCCGTGGATGTTTCCAGCCAAGTGAAGCAGGCATAGCAAAGCGCTCTGCGCGTTATGGACTGACTTTGCTTAATGCCTCCGAGACGTTGTCCACGCTGAGTAGCTCGGGCAAGATGATGGGCTCGGCTTGACCGGGGAGATAGAGCACATTCACTGGCACAGCGGCTTTGCCGAGAGCGGATATTGCTTGGGTGATGCGTGGATCTTCGTTGGTCCAATCGGCTTTGAGGAGGACGACTTTTTTCTCTGCGATGAGTTTCTTCAGCGCTTCGTTTTTATAAACGCGTTTGTTCACCTGACAGGTGACGC
>JBIKIA010000016.1:0-23168 GCA_044361885.1 Prosthecobacter sp.
AGGACCGGCGTGGCGGTGTCGAAGTCAAAGTGGATGCCGAGAGGTGGCGCGCTGAAGTTGGCCACATAGCTGCCGCTCGCTGTCGGTGTGAAGGTGTAGGTCGCGGAAGTGCTGACTTCGGTGCCGACGGCGTCGGTCCAGTTCGTGAAGGTGTAGCCCAGGCTGGCTGTCGCCACGAGGGTGGCACTAGCGCCAGCATTGATCGAGCCGCCGCCACTGGTCGCGCCACCGATGGAAGGGAAGGCGGAGGTGGTGATGCTGTAACCTGCGACGAAGTTCGCCACGAGTGTGCGATTCGCGGTCGCTGTGAATGAGTAGGCAGCCGAGGCGCTGACCTGCACGCTGGCTTCCGTCCAATTGACGAATGTGTAGCCCGCGTTGGCTGTGGCAGTGAGGGTGACATTGCTGTCGCCGGCCACCGTGCCGCCGCCGGTCACGCTGCCGCCCGCTGCGGGTGCCGCGCTGGCGTTGATGGTGTAGCTGACGCCGCCAGTGAAGTTCGCCACGAGATTGCGGACAGGAGCTGTGTCGGGGCGCGCCTTGAAGGTGAAGGCTGCATCCACACTCACCACGTTGCCGTTCTCCGTCCAGTTGGCGAAGGTGTAGCCATTGTTGGGGAATGCCTGAACGGTCACGTTGTCGCCGTCTTCAAACTCGCCGTCACCACTGGTGGTGCCAGCATTGGCAGGAGCCGAGGCTGTGTTGATCGTGGCCACTGGCACAAACGTCGCCGAGAGTGCGCGATCCGCAGTCACCGTGAAGGTGTAGTTGGCGGAGCTGCTCACGTTGGTGCCACCGACTCTCCAGCGTTTGAACATGTAGCCTGCATTTGGCACCGCAGAGACGGTGATGCTCGTGCCATCGGCAAACACACCACCGCCTGAGGTGGTGCCACCAGCCGCAGGACTGGAAGCCGTGGTGATCGTGCGATTACCACCTGCGATGGCGATGAAGTTCGCCACCAGGGTGCGATTGGCCGTCGCGTTGAAGGTGTAGCTCGCCGAGGCGCTGACCTGGACGCTGGCTTCGGTCCAGTTCACGAAGTTGTAGCCCGCATTCGGCGTGGCGACGACGGTCACGCTCGTGCCATCGGCCACGGTGCCGCCGCCGCTTGTCGTGCCACCTGCGATGGGCTGCGCGCTGGTCGCGATCGTGTGATTGCCACCACCACTGACAGTGAAGTTTGCCACCAGGATGCGATCCGCTGTGGCATTGAAGGTGTAGCTCGGGCTGCTGCTGACCACGTTGGCACCTTGTGTCCAGTTCGCGAAAGCATAACCCACACTCGGTGAAGCAATAACCGTGACACTTGTGCCACTGGCGAAGACGCCGCCGCCGCTCGTGCTGCCACCAGCCGCCGGTGTCGCACTGGCGCTGATCGTGTAGCTCGCGCCTAGCGTGAAGTTTGCCACCAGCGTGCGATCTGAAGCCACATTGAAAGTGAGGCTGGCTGCATTGCTCACGACGAAGCCGCCTTCGGTCCAGCTCGTGAATGCGTAGCCTGCATTCGGGGTGGCAGTCACGGTCACACTCGAGCCTTCATTGAAAGTGCCGCCACCTGTCGTGGTGCCAAATTCGACGGGCAGTGCGCCCGCAGTCACGGTGTATGTCGGCACGAAATTCGCGACGAGAGAATGGTTCACATTCATCACCAGCGTGTGACTGCTGTTCGTGCTGACGACGGCGCCGTTGTCTGTCCAGTTCACAAAAGCAAAGCCTGCTGCGGCAATCGCTGTGACCGTCGCGTTTGCGTCGATGGCATACGCACCATCACCCGTTGTCGTGCCACTGCCAAGAGGAGAAGCGATGGTGTCCAGCAGGCTCGAAGGAGGCGCAGGTGCATTCGCTGGAGCTACAACAAGCGTGTAATTCTTCGAAACATCGGGGCTCGCGCCATCGGAGGCTGTGATTTTGAAATTGAACTGACCGCTCACGGTCGGTGTGCCCGAAAGCACGCCTGTGTTTAGATCGAAAGCCATGCCCGCAGGCAGTGCGCCATCTTTGACAATATTGGTAAGCTGAACCGCGCCTTCGATAACGACGGTGCGCGCCGCAAAGGCGGTGTTGACCTTACCCTCACCGACATGGTCGATCAGGCCGACAGGCGCATCCACATCCACTGCCGCCATTTGAGAGCCGGTGAAGTCACCAACGACCTCAAACGTCGCCATGTCCTCGGTGACCTTGACCCACTCACCACCAACCATGTGATGATTGTAGGTCCTCATGCCGCTGCCGTGAAGGCCGTCTGCATCGACCACGTCGGCCATCGCCTCACCGCTCTCCGCATCGAGAGGGCCGGTGTACTTGAAGAACTCGTAACGGCGAGTGACGACCTCGTCACCACCTGGCAGATCTTCGGGCGCTGCGGGCACTTCATTGTTCGGTCCGCCATCCGGCTGGCTGTAGCGCTTTTGCAGGATGCGCCACTCCACTTCGACTTCATCCGGCTCGCCGTTTTTCCAATTCTTGTCATTAGGATTAACTGGGTCGTCGGAGATGAGATCGCGAAGCTTCACCTCTTTGTTGTTGTGAGTCGTGGTCTTGATTTCCTTCATCCACACTGCTTTGCCAAACTCCTTTGGCTCAGGCACAGGTGGCGGTGGCGGAGCGATCACGGCCTGCACCTGAGGTGGTGCCGGAACACCCACGACTGGCGGGTAGTAGTTAAATACCGGTGTCGAAACCTGCACCGCACCACCATTGATCAGCACGCCCGCGCCATCGTCGATGAGCCAGTTGTAATGCACAGGGCCGACCGCTTTGTTGTAGCCCACGCCGAAATGCTCGCCGCCGAAGTTCACGTTCGGATTGGTGAACATGTGACCGTTCGTCGGGTTGATCGGTCCCGCTGGAATCGCTGTGTAAGCCGCCCAGGTGCCGTTCGGATTCTTTTTGCTCTCCCAGCGGATCTTGCACTTCGGATGACCCACGATGCTGTCATCCTGCGTGATCTTCGGCGCACCGTAGTGATTGTAATTGTAGGTGTAGGTGATGGCGGTGCTGGTGCAGTCTTCGATCTCGACTTCGAAGCCATGGCACTCATGCCCGGTGTCGTTGACCGTGTCGAAATTGTTGATGCTGCCATAGGCGATGCTGGCCTGGGCCGCGCTGTGGCTGAGTATGAGAATCAGGCAGGCAAGCCAGCCTAAAAGACCGCGCGTGGCCTTCCCAGATGTCATCGTGGTGGTTGTTTTTTTCATGGTGGTGTTCGTTGATTTGAAAGGGTTCGTTTTCCGAGTTGTGCCATCATCTCCCATCCAGATTCCTGGCGATAGCAAAGCACGGTAACTGTTTGGTAGGAATCGAAGGAGGCTTGCAGTGCGGCGCTCCGAACGACTCGCTCTGTGAAATGTGATGAAAGCGTTCATGGATGGGAGAGACGGAAGAATAGGCTGCCTGTGGGGCTCGGGATGGAGACTTGGTTTTGCCCGCCGCTGGTGGTGATGGGCAGCGCGGTGGTCGTCCAACTCGCGGCACTGAGGTCGGCGCTTTCCTGTAAAACCCAGCCTGTGGCGGATTCCGGCCATGCAAACCCGATGGAGCCTGGTGTGACATTCGTGACGCCCACGATAGGCACGAAGTTCGCCACGAGTGCGCGATTCGCAGCCGCGTTGAAAGAGAACCTGTTGCTGCTGCTCACGACGATGCCGCCTTCGGTCCAGCCGGTGAATTGATAACCCACAGCGGGTGTGGCGAGCAGCGTGACCACACCGCCCGTGGCGTAGCCGCCGCCTCCGCTCACGCTGCCGCCGGGTGCGAAAGACGGAGTCGTTGTGACGGTGAATCCGGCGGCAAAATTTGCCAACAATGTGCGCTGAGTCAGCAGCGTGAAAGTGTAGGCGGGCGTGGTGCTGACGATGTTGCCAGCCTCGGTCCAGTTGAGGAAAACATAGCTCGGCTTGGCCGTCGCTGTGGCGGTGACGCTGCTGCCGATGAGGTAGGTGTTCCCGCCCGCGACGGTGCCCATCGTCAGCGATGAACTTGTCAGCACGAGCTGATACGTCGGCTGAAAGTTGGCGACGAGCGTTCGATTCGCCGCCGCAGGAAAGGAATAGAGCGCGGAGGAACTAGCGACCACACCGCCCTCCGTCCAGTTCACAAAGGCGTAACCGGCTTTGGCAGTGGCGGAGAGGTTCACGATAGCATCGAGCGCGAAGATGCCTGCGCCGCTGACGCTGCCGCCATTCACTGAAGACGACGTGGCAGTGATGGCATAGCTGGTGGGCACATCCGCCGAAAGCGTGAGCGCGAGATCGCCCGCGCCGCCGTAGTAGCTGTTCCCGAGACGGCGATAGTGCGCGTTGTTTCCACCAGCGCCGGTGGCATGACCCCAGGTGAGCGGATAGCCATATTGCGAAGCCTCGATCTGAATCCAGTAGCCGGTGCCTGCCGTGGCAACGAACGAAGTCGGCAGCGTGACGGAGTAATCATACATCTGCACACCGCCAAACAAGCCTGCCGCCGTCTCGCTGGCGTTGCCGGTGATGGTGTATTTCTTCAGATGAGGGTTCGCGAGATCGGGATAAAATCCATTCGCTGTGGAGCCGTAGATTTTGATGATGAACTCCACCACCGGATTGCTCGCCTGATTGTTGCCGACGTAACCGCCACGCCAGCGCAGGTGTGAAATGCCCGTGGTGGTGGCGAGCGTGAACTTTTCAAAGCGATACTCCATGCCGTCGATGTTCCCATCCGGCAGCATGTAGGAGGAGAGTAGCAGCGTGCCGGAGGTCGTCGTCGGTTGTGAGAAAACGATGCCGAGGTTGCTGGCGGATGAAGTGAAGTTAGCGACGAGATCGCGATCTCCAGCAGCGGTGAAGGTGTAGTTCCCGCTCGCACTCACGGGCACGCCATTTTCGGTCCAGTTGACGAACGTGTAGTTAGCCGAGGCAACCGCCTGCACCGTGACATTGCTGCCATTCGCAAAACTGCCGCTGCCATCTGTTGTCCCACCCGTGAGCGGCGAAGAAGTCGTCGTGATGAGCGATCCCGTGGCGAAGTTGGCCACCAGCGTGCGGTTTCCCGTCACGGTGAAGGTGTAGTTCGGGTTCGTGCTGACCACGATTCCGTTCTCCGTCCAGTTCACGAAAGCGAAGCCCGCATTCGGCGTGGCGATGAGCGGTGCGGCAGAGTTTTGCGGATACAGGCCCGCATTCGTGACCGTGCCGCTGCCGATGGGTGATTCACTTGCCGCGATGCTGTATGTCGGCCCATCACTGGTGATGATGCTGAACGCCGCATCACCGGGTGCATACTGAAAATAGTAGTCCGCCTGCCCGGCGACACGCCGGAAGTGCGAGCCATTACCCGTGCCACCCGCAAAGCCCCAATACGGCAGCCCGCCGGTGAACTCGGCCTCGATCTGCACCCAGTAGAGCTTCCCCGCCTGCGTCTGAAACACGGTGGGCAAAACGAAATGGTAATCATACATCGGCACGCCGCCAAACAGGCCCACGCTTGTCTCGCCCGCCTTGTTGCCAGTGTCGTAGGCGATCAGCGTCGCGGGCATGCCCGGATAGCCCGGACCTAGATGCGGCTGCGAAAGCCCCGGCGTGGATTCATAGATCGACACGCGGAAGTTCACGATGTTCCCGCCCCAGTAAGCCATCTGCGGATCATAGCCGCCACGCCAGCGAATCTCTGTCACCGCCTGCGCTGTCGGTACGCTGAATGAGTCCCACACGAACTGGTCGTAGTCCGTTCCGTTCGGCTGATAGCGCGACGATGTCCGCAGCGCCCCGCTGCCATTATGCGGCTGCTCAAACACCACGCCAGCGTGGGCTGCGAACGTGGAGATGAGTATGAGGAGAGAGATAAAGGCTTTCATGATTTTCAGTCGTCGTCGCGCTCGCGACCTTCTTTGCCTTTGCCACCCTCGTTTTCGCCGAGCTGTAAAGTCACGCCGATGACCGGCAGTTTGACCGTGGCCGTGCTGGCATTGTGCGCGGCAAACAGCGCCGCGATCCACACACCGGCCAAGATGGCGATGACCACGCCCCAAACCGCATGACTGGATGAAATGGCATCCTCCGCCTTGCCCGATTTTTTCCCCGTGACCATGGCGAGCGCGATGTTCTCCCGATGCCGAATCGTATGCCACGCCAGTCCAGCCAGATGCATGACGATGACCACCAGCAAAGCCCAAGCAAAGGCTTCATGCAGTTCTTCGAGCGCTTCACCACCGTAGCCGATGCCCGAGATGAACAAGGCGGGAACGAGCAGAAACATCAGCACCGCCGCTACCGCCGAGCCAGGATTGTTTCCCGCATACAGCTTAGTCTTCGAAACGGCCGCGCTGACCATGTAACCGATGACTTCACGCGGATGCACCGGAAAGCTAGCAAACCGCGAGTAGCGCGACCCAACGATTCCCATCGTGATCCGCACGCCGAGCAGGAACAACGCAACGATCCCGAAGATCATGTGCAGTTGGAACAATGGCGTGTCGTCATCGACAAGAAAACCGATGGCGATGGCAGCGGTGAGTGAGCCAGCAAAGGCCCAGTGAAAGAGGCGGGCAGGGATGTCCCAGACGAGGATTTTTTTCATAAACAAAGTGCCGGAAGCACGGGTGAAGTTTTCTTTGTCTGGCGTGTCGCCGGAGATCGTGGACATCCGGTTGAGGCACGAAGTGCCAGACATTCGCAGGAGTCAGGAGCGTCGAAGAAGCGAGTCTTGCTGACTCGCGCACGCCCCCCGCTTTACCTCAGATCAAAAGCTGAATCGTAGTCAGCAGCGAGGGGGGCTGGTGGGAAATCGAAACCCGTGGTGCAAACACGTCATCGCGTCTCTCACGCGGCTGCGAAATGTGCAGCAAGTGCTGCCAAAATTGCGTGGCCTGAGCATTGAACAAATCATCGGTTGAGCGTGCTTTCGAGATCTCAACACGCTCGACACCAGCATTGCCAGCAAACTGGGCCATCCTCATCTGGTGGTCGCCTTCGCGGTCTGACTGGCAGAAGCTGACCAGCACGCGGGCGAGGCCACGGCGATGATCATTCACGGCGGGTGTGAACTCACTCTCCCGGTGATGCAGCACGACCTGCGCACCGTTTTCACCGAGATGCACGAGGCTCTCATGGCTGCCTTCCAGTTCTGCAAACATCGTCATCACTGCAGGCATCAGCGATGTGCCAGTGCAGGCATAAGCCAGCAGTAGCAGTGCGGAGATGAAGCGAAGCGATAGATGCATGAGATGCGAACCACGAAGGATGAGAGCATAAGACACCTGTGCAACGCATTCATCCATTCATTGCCAAATGATCATGTTTAAGGGTCATTTTTTGCGTGCTAATGTGATCCGATGTGGATTCCAACCATTCTGCTACGGTTTGCCAGTTCTTGTCGAAAGGTGGCTCCCTTATGTTGAGTGTTTGCGGCATTCCTGCCGTGCTCCACCTTTCCATCGTCCCATGCGCATTCTTGTTATTGAAGATGAACCCGATCTCGCCCGCCACATCGCGGGGGCTTTGACACGCCAGGGTCACACGACGGCGGTGAAGCAAGACGGACTGGAAGGTCTCAACGCCGCGCTCGATACGAAGCCTGATCTCATCGTGCTGGATTTAAATCTACCCTCCCTCGATGGCTTCTCGGTGCTCGCGCGACTGCGGAAGCAGCACATCGACTCACGCGTCATCATCCTTACGGCTCGTGGTGATGTAGAGAGCCGTGTGAAGGGTCTCACATCAGGTGCCGATGACTATCTGGCGAAGCCTTTTTCGATGGACGAGCTGGTGGCGCGCGTGAGTGTGCTCGGTCGTCGTGGTGGTGCGCTCAAAGAATCGGATGTGCTGGAAGTTGACGATGTCGTCATGAATGTGCCGCATCGCATCGTCACCCGCCATGGCGAGAAGATCGAGCTTTCCCCGCGTGAGTTTGAGGTGCTGCAAATCTTCATGCGCCAGCCGGGCCGTGTTTTCACGCGCGATGAAATCTGCGAGCGCATCTGGCAGCGCGAGCATCAGTATGACACGCGCACCGTAGAGATCTTCATCATGCGCCTGCGCAAGAAGCTGGAGATCGAAGGCCGGCCCGCCCTCATTCAGACGGTGCGTGGAGTCGGCTACCAAATGATCAAACCGGGATGAAACGCTGGCCACTCAAGATCAAGGTCGGCGTTTACTCAGCAGCGCTCACGATGCTGACACTCGTGGTCGGTGCCGTGGCGCTGATGACCTTCATCTACTTCCGCCAGATCCATGAGGTGGATGACAGCCTGCGCGAAAGCTCCTCCGAGTTGGTGCGCGACCTGCAAAACTTTCGTGGTGCACCGGTGAATCCGCGCCACGCGCTGAGCATGAAATTTGTGCCCGTGGACATGCGCGAGCACTTCCTCATGATCCAGGGACCGGAGGGGCAGACCGTGTATCATTCGGCGAATCTGCGTGGCCTGAGCATCGAAGGCGCGCTCGGCTTTCGCACCATCCAGATCGCCGGGCAGGCTTGCCGTGCGGGCAGTTTTCGCGAGCCGAACTACACCATCCACGTCGCCGTGAGTCTCGAGCCTGTGGAGGACTTCCTCCAAGACGTGGCCATCGGCCTGCTGACGACACTACCGTTGGTTGGGCTCATGGTTTTTGCCGGCGGGCTGTGGCTGGGGAAAAAAGCCGTGGCTCCTGTGGCGGCGCTGTCAGCAGCGGCGGAGAGCATCTCGGTGGAGAATCTCGCCGAGCGACTGCCCATGCCGGAGGCAGATGACGAGATCGCGCGACTGACCGTGGTTTTGAATGATGCCTTCGCGCGGCTGAATGCCTCGTATGAGGCCGCGACGCGCTTCTCTGCTGATGCCTCGCATCAGCTCAAAACACCCGTGGCAGTGCTGCGCGCCGGATTGGAGTCCCTGCGTGATGGCGGGCATCTGGATGGCGATGGCAAGACGGAGGTGGAAACACTGCTGCGGCAGGTACGTCGGCTCACGGGACTCATTCAGGATCTTCTCCTGCTTGCGCGCACGGACGCGCGTCGCCTCAGTCTGGAGAGCCAGCCCTTTGACCTCGCCGATCTCGCTGCTTCAGCGCTCGATGACTTGGAGACGCTCACTTACGGGCGGCTCGAAGTGGAGAGCGAGATCGAAACCGGCATCACCGTCTGTGCCGACCGCCGCCATCTGGCGATCATCGTGCAAAACCTCGTCGAGAACGCTGCCAAATACACCCCGGATGGAGGTCGCGTCCGGCTCACGGTGAAGCGTGATGGGAATCAAGCCCGCTTCTCTGTCGCCAACACCGGCCCCGCCTTGCCTGAGGAAGACCGTGAAGGCATCTTCGAGCGCTTCCGTCGCGGTTCCAAGGTGGGTGAAAATCAAAGCGGCCATGGTCTCGGCCTGAACATCGCCCTCGCTCTCGCCCGCTCCCACGGCGGCGATCTCACGCTCGTCAGGTCCGATGGCGAATGGAACGAATTCGCGCTGACGCTGCCGGTGGTTTGAGGGGCGCGGAGGCCATAGGACCACACGCGGGTACCATTCTGCCGCACGGTACAATGATTGTACCTCACCGGAGCTTTACTGCACCGCACGGCGCAAGCATTGGACCACACCGAACTTTCAGTGCGCCTCACGGCGCATGCAGTGCGTCAGACACTCCGAATTTATCACAATACGCTGAATTTCAACCAACTACCTCGCCACAATGGGTCGATCCTGCTCCTGGCGGAGTCTCGTTTGGGTGGAGACAGGGAGGCTGGGCAGGGCTTGGGCGAGCCAGTCTTGGGCGCTGGCTTCATCGACTTTTCGCCAGTGGTGGTAGTAGCGGGAGATGGCGTCGTCGCGACCGGCGGGGGTGGAGATGCCAAAGGCGAGGTCCATGGCTCCGGCCATGTCTTGATCGGAAATCACGTCGGCCAGACTGAGGCGGGCGGTGTCCATGGCGGCGGAGGGCGGGTTGGTGGCGATCCATTCGCCCAGGCCGACGGCGTCGGTGGCAGCCCAGGAGTTGTAGGCTCCGACGACTCCGCCAGAGGCATCGCTGGCAGGTAGGCTATTCAGCCAGTTGAGGGCGCTGTCGGGCTCGATGGCTCCCCAGGTGGTGCCGATTTGGGCGATGACCTGACGACGGATCTGCGGGTCGGTGAGGGTGCGGCTCCAGGCGACGGCGGCGTTGATGTCGCTGGCGGACCAGACGGTGGCGAGCGTGGCGGCGGCCTCGAGCCGGGCGGCACTGTTGGAGAGCTGGCTGATCCAGGTGGCAGCAGCGGCGGGGTCGGAGGTGCCCCAAATATCGGCCAGGACGGTGGCGAGATTGACGCCGTTATCGCCGGTGAGCAGGGGCTCGAAGTGCTTGGCGGCCTCCATCGGGGTGCGTTCGGCCCAGGTCTGGGCGATCACGGTCTCGGTGGTGCGGCGGGCATCGGCGTTCTTCAAACCGGCGGCCCAGTTGGCGGCGCCGAGCGGGTCCTGCTCTGCCCAGGTGCTGCCGATGGCGGCAAAAAGGGGCTGCGAGTAGTAGCGGGTGCCTTCCAGCCACTTCGCGGCGATGGTGGGAGCCTGGCGAGTCCAGCCGATGACGAGATCCGTGAGCGCCTGATCCTTCAGCGGGCCTGAGAGGTGCTGCTCAGCCCAGAGCCAGGCACCGCGAGGATCACGGGAGCCCCATTTGTTCATGGCGATGCCGATGGTCTCGGAACGCAGAAGCCCGGCAGTGAAATTGCTGTTCGCATGGTCGAGCGCGGCCCGTGGGTCATTGCCGCCCCAGACGCCGTAGATGCCGCGCATGAAGTCGAGCTTGTCCTGATCTGAGCGGAACTGCTCCGCCATGGCGAGTGCACTGGCGGAGTCGCGGCGGGCGGCATCGGCACCGGCTTCGCGCAGGGCACGAGAGCGCTCCTCGGGGTCTTTGAACTCCATCAGCTCGGTCAGCGCATTGAAAGAGTGCGATGAGCCGCCAGCCAGCTCTCCGAGCGCCGGAGCGCGGACCGACGACTCATCTTTCTCCAGCCCGCGAGGGCCGGAAACGGTGTCGCTGCTGCCGCCGTGCGGGACGAGCAGGTAGGTCATCCCCGCGCCAGCTGCGGCGCCGATGGCGACGAGCAGGGCGTTCGCGATCAGCGAGCCATTGCGGGGAGGTGACATGTTCTACCGGCTAATAAGGCGCTTAACTCGCATTCAAACAATGATCGTTTGGTAACTGAACGGTTACGGATCGGGCTTGGCGGTGCTGTTTACCCGCGCGTAGAATGGCCGCGTGTCACTCAGATCTTCCCAAGAGCGCTGGAAAGATCCCCCCACGTCCACGTCAGCTTTGCGGCGCTTGGCCGTGGTCTTTTGTGCTGCCCTGATGCTGCCGGGACTGCATGCGGCGGTGAATTACGAGGTCCTGGCCAGCTTTGAAAAACCCGGCACCCAGGTCGTCGCGCCGCTGGTCCAGCATTCGGGCGGCGATTTCTTCGGCGTGGCCTCGGCGGGTGGCGCGGGCGGGAAGGGTTCTGTTTTCAAAATCACCCCGGCAGGCACTCTCAGCACGCTTTTCGCCTTCAGTGGCCCAGATGGCCAGGCTCCAGCCGCCGGTCTGGTGGAGGGCGCAGACGGTGCGCTCTACGGCACGACCTCCAGCGGCGGCACCGGGAACTTCGGCGTGGTCTTTAAAATAACCCCCGCCGGGGTGTTCACGAAGCTGGTCGATTTCACGGGCACGGCGGGTGCGGCTCGCGGGTCGGTGCCGCATGGGCTGATGCTTCACGCCGACGGCCATTTTTACGGCGTGACCCAGGGCGGAGGCTCAGGCGCATCGGGCACCATCTTTCAAATGACCCCGGCAGGCGTGCTGACGACTCTGGCTGATCTCACGGGCACGACGGGTGCCAATCCCGGCAGTGAACCGCTGGGGCCGCTGGCGGTATCGGGCAGCCTGCTTTACGGCGTGACGAAATATGGCGGCACGGCGGGCCTGGGGCTCGTTTTTGAAATCAGCACCGCTGGAGTCTGGCGGACGCTGGGTGAGTTCACCGGCACCGCTGGCCTCAAGCCGGGCGCGAATCCAGCAGGCACGATGCTGATGCACTCCGATGGAGCGCTCTACGGCACGACGGAGTTCGGCGGCACGAACGACTTCGGCACGCTCTTCAAGATCACCACGGCAGTCACGCCTGTTTACACCGTACTGCGCCACTTCGCCGATCCCACGGGCTCGCAACCAGCCGGGCCGCTGATCGTGGGTTCGGATGGACAGCTCTACGGCACGACTTCCAGTGGCGGCACGAGCGGCTGGGGCACGAGCTACAAAATCACGACGACCGGCACGCACACGGTGCTGACGAACTTCACCGGCGAGACTGGCGCGACTCCAGGTGCCTCGCCGCGCGGAGGCTTCGCGGCGGGGCTGGACGGCTTGTTTTACTCCGTGACCAGTGCAGGCGCGGCGGGGAACTACGGCACTGCTTTTAAAGTGGCATCGACTGGCACCTTCACCACGCTGACGGCGCTCTCGCTGCCCATGGGCTGGATGCCCTCCGGCGCTCCGGTGGTGTCCGGCAACACGCTCTACTTTCCCATGGCCGCTGGCGGCACGGGCGGCGGCGGGAATGTGATGTCGATGGATACGGCGGGCACGGTTTCCGTGGCCTCGGCTCTCGGCGGCACGCTCGGAACTGTACCGGACGGAGCGCTGAAAAGTGCGGGCGGTGGCGTCTTCTACGGTCTCGCGGCCAAAGGCGGCGCTTCGTCGCGCGGCACCAGCTATCGCTTCACGGAAAGCACGGGCGTGGCCTTGCTGCTTGTCGCCCACACGACCACGGCGGGCTCGCTGGCGAAAGGGCCGCTCGTGCTAGGTGCGGACGGTTTGTATTACGGTCTCGGTCGTGAAGGCGGCGCTTCCAGCCGAGGTGCCATTTTTAAAGTGACGACGGCTGGCGTGCGCACCCGCGTGACCTCCTTCACCGGCACCGCCGGACTCGCCCCCGGCAGCAAACCACGAGGCCCGCTGGTGCTAGCCGGCGATGGCCATTTCTACGGCCTGACCGAGGAAGGCGGTAGTTCGAACACAGGCGCGCTTTTTAAACTCACCGCCGCTGGAGCCTACTCCGTGATGGTCCACTTCGGCACCACGGGCGCTCGTTCCCCTCAAGGCGGGCTGGTGATGGGCGGCGATGGCGCGCTTTACGGCACCACGAGCCTCGGCGGCACGGCGAATGCAGGCACGCTGATCCGCTTCGTGCCCACGACGGCGACGTGGAGCATCGTGGGCGAGTTCACCGGCACGGCTGGGGCGATTCCTGGTCGCTTGCCCGGCGGCGAGCTGCATGTGGCGGCAGACGGCACGATCTACGGCCTGACTCAGGCCGGTGGCGCGGCTGATCTGGGAACGCTTTTCCGCTACACCACGGCTGGCGGGCTAGAAAACCTCGTCTCCTTCACCGGCGCGGCGGGTACATCTCCCGGCTCCGCGACAGCCAACGACGGCGCAGGCCTCGCCATTACAGGCGGCGTGGCGACGACGATAGCGGGCGACATCTACGGCGTGCTGCCCGGCAGTGGGCAAACCGGCGGCGGGGTGGCTTTCCGCGTCACGATCACCACCGGCACCGCCATCAATGCCTGGAAACAAACCTACCTCGGCGATCCCAACGCGCTCGACGAAGACGACTCCGACTTCGATGGCCTTCCCAACCTCCTCGAATACGCGCTCGGCACCCTGCCCGGCTTTCCCGATGTCGAATCCTCCCCGCAGGGCTTCCTTTTCACCTACCCGGACGGCGACCGCCTGACGCTCGACGTGCTGCGTGACCCAGAGCGCAATGACATCACGCTCATCGTCGAAGTCTCCGCCACACTGATGCCGACCGACTGGACCGCGCTCGCCACCAGCACGCTGGGCGCACCTTTCACCGGCCCCGGTTACTGGGACGGCGACTCCGCCACGCCCGGTGCCCGCTACGTGACCATCCGCGACACCGTCCCCATCGCTCCCGGACTGCGCCGCTTCGTGCGCCTCCGCGTCATCCACTGACCCATTCCTAACCACACCGTTACGCTAATCGCATTGTCCCAACTCCGCCCGGACCGTTTAGTGACTCCGAGCGCAATCATCTTCACTCCCATGAAAACTTACCCATCCATACTCACCGCAAAGTGGATGCACGCCCTGGCTGCGCTGGCGCTGCTCTTCTGGTCCACCGATCTCCGTGCTGTCGGCGATGCCCCCGATCTCGACGGCGACGGCGTGCCCAACATTGTCGATCCTGACGTGGACAACGACGGCATCCCCAACGCGCTCGATAAAAACATCGACGGCGGCATCGCCAAAACCGGCCCCTACTCCGGCCAGTACATCGGCGATCACATCGAGAACGAAAACCCCGCCGAAGACGACATCGACGACGACGGACTCGCCGACGACTCGCTGGCCGAAACCGACACCGATGGCGACGGCAAGCTCGATGACTCCGATCTCGAAGACGACATCGACGGCGATGGCCGCAAAGATGATGCCTCCGCCGAGCGCGACATCGACGGCGATGGCAAAGAAGACGACTCCGAGATGGAAGACGACATCGATGGCGACGGCAAAGACGACGACGATGCCACCGAGCAGGACATCGACGGCGACAACAAACTCGACGGCACCGACGACGACATCGACGGCGACGGCAAAGCCAATGGCGATGCTGCCGAACTGGACACCGACGGCGACGGCAAAGCCAACGACGACCCCGACGAGCACGACAACGACGGCGACGGAGCCGAAGACCGCTACGACGACGACGATGACAACGACGGCACCGGAGACATCGACGAAACAAATCATGTCGGTGAAGACGATGAAGGCGTGATCGAACTCGAACTCACACGTCAAGCTATCGCCCCAGTCGGCAGCCATACCGTCGCGAAATATCAGCGCCTGGCCACCGGCACTGCGAAGTTCAAAGTGGAAGTCGATGACCTGCCCAACGCCATTTACGAATTGTTTGTCGGCGGCATTTCACGCGGCACCCTCCAGGTCTCCGGCAACGGCGGCCACACCAGCGGGGACAAGATCTTTAAAACGCCGCCCTTTTCCGGCGATGCCGTGCTGCTCGACTTTGACGTGGCCGAACAAACCGTGGCACTCCGCCGGGACGGCATGGATTACTTCACCGGCACCATGCCAGCCGCCCCAGGCACCACCGCCCCTGGCGGCACAGGAACCGTCAGCGTGAATCTAAGCACCAGCGGCAGCACCCCCGCCGGAGCCGCAGCCCATGCAGCCATCGAGTTCGCCGCTGGCAATCCCGACAAGCTCCAGATCGAGACCGAAGACCTCCCCGCAGGCAGCTACGAGGTTCTCGTCGGGGACATCCAGCGCGGCACGATCACCGTCTCCGGTGCCAGCGCCACGCTCATTTTCAAACTCAACCCAGGTGTCGGTGAACTGCCTCTGAACTTCGCCACCGCAGGCCAGTCCATCAGCATCGTTCAAGGCACGACATCGCTATTCTCCGGCACGCTACCCACCGCGCCCGCGCCGTGAGGTAAAAGGATAGCTGGTCACGGCGCGGCGCGTTTGGTAAAACCTGCCCACCATGAAAACCCCAGCCATCCTTCTCTCGCTATCACTCGCGCTTCCACTGTCCGCTGCGTTGCTCGATTCCCCTCAAAGCGGCGGACTGAAGCTGAAGAGCATTAGCTCCATCAGCTTCGGCAAAGACGGGCTGCTGCTTGTGGCGGACCCGACCTCGCAGAGCGTCATCGCCATCGAAACGAAGGAAGCGGGAGTCAAAGCGAAGCCCGGCAAGGTGGCAGACCTCGCCGCGACCATCGCGGGTGGACTCGGCAGCACGGCGGAAAACATCACCATCAAAGACATGACCGTGAATCCGGCCACAGGAACGGTTTACCTGGCGGTGATGCGTCGGCCAGACAACGCCTCGCTCATCCTCACCGTCGATGCAGCAGGCAAGGTGGCACCCTTCGATGCAGACAAACTTAATTGGGCCAGCGTGACGCTTCCCGGCGGCACGGCGAGCAAGGTGACAAACATCACCGACGTGGCTTTTGATGGCGAGCGCGTGTTTGCCACTGGCACCTGCAATGAAGAATTCGCCAGCCGCATTTTTACTATTCCGGTGCCGATCAAGCATGGTAGCACGGCGGGCGTGATCAGCGCCGAGACGTATCATGTCGCGCATCGCAAATGGGAGACGAAGGCTCCGATCCAGAGCTTCATCCCCTATCATGCCAAGGACGGTGCGGACTATGTCGTGGGTGCTTTTGCCTGCACGCCGGTGGCCAAGTTCCGTGTCGATGACATCGAAAGCGGTGCGAAGGTGAAGGGCGTGAGCATGGTGGAACTCGGCAGCGGCAATCGCCCGCTCGATCTCTTCGACTACACCGACAAGAGCGGCAAGGAATGGGTCGTCGTCCACACACAGCGCTTCAAAGCTGACTCCTTTGGCTCGAGCAAATTCTGGGGAGCCCGCGTCAGCATGGACTACATCAACGGAGCCGAAGACAAAGCCAACGAGAAGGCCACCTGGCGCGACGTGAAAGCCAAGACGGGCCCCGAAGGCATCGAGATCGTGGATGCGCTGTTCGGTGCCGTGCAGGTGGACAAGATCGACAACGAAAGCGCCGTGGTGCTGCGTGACACGGACGGGAAGCTCTCGCTGGAAGTCATCGCGCTGCCGTAAGCGGTCATGAGATCCGCCACTCGCCCCTCAAGCCGTCGCCCAGGGTGCAGCCTCACCACGCTCATTCTTGTGGCAGGCTTATCGTATGCATGCCTGAGGCTGGTGGCTTACTACGGAGAGAATGGCACGCTGAAACAAGCCACCTTCAGCGAGGATGGCAGCACACTCACGCTACACTCACGCTCCGCCTTGGAGCCGCATCTGAAGGTGTTTTTGTCTCTAGAGATCGACGTGCCACTGCTTGGAAAGACAACACGGCAGGACAACATTCTTTTCTTCCATCCAGCCGTCCCGTTCCAGCCCGGCGGGAACTATTTAATGACCTGGCTTGCTCCTTCTGGAAAAGAGCTGGCCAAGTTTCAGCGCTTCAAAACTAGCCGGACCGCGAATGCGCCCAAGGTGGATTTCCTGTCTGGGCATGCTTTCCCAGCCAACGCCCTCAAGTTCTACCTCCACTTCTCCGAACCGATGGAGCAGGGCGTGTTTCTGGAGCGGATGCGGCTGCTGGAGGTGGATGGGAAGGAAGTCATCGGGCCATTTCGCGAGACTGAACTGTGGTCGCCAGATGGGAAACGGCTCACGGTTTGGTTTCATCCAGGCCGCCAGAAGACAGGCGTGAATCTGAATGAAGAGGAAGGGCCTGTGTTGCGGGAGAACACGAAGCATACACTCGTCATTGCCGGTTCGTGGCGGAGCACGAGTGGAGTCGCGTTGGGCAAAGAGGTGCGTTTTGATTTCCAAGTCCGCCTGGCAGACCACGAAATGCCGGTGATGGAGAAATGGCAGATCACAGTGCCGAAGTCAGGCACCCGCGAGCCGTTGATCGTGCGCTTCGATGAACCACTCGATCCGGCGATGGTCACGAGTGCGCTTTCGATACATCGCGGCTCCGAAACTGTGCCAGTCGAGATCGAGGTCGAAGGCCTGAACTGGCGCGCGATTTCTCTTCAACCATGGACCTCAGGAGCCTACGAACTCAGAGCCGACCCGAACCTCGAAGACCTCGCCGGAAACAACCTGACGAAGCTCTTCGAGGTGGATGTCTCTGAGCTTCCCAACACGAAGACCTTCATCACGAAGCGCGCTTTTGAAGTGCGCTGAGGGTCAGACTTTGGTCTCGGCAGAGCCGTTTCTTGCGGAGGCTAGGCAGGCATCGAGCACGCGCTGAGTTTGCAGGCTGATCACGGGCCAGTGCGGATCGAGTTGGCCACTGAGCACGAGTTTGGAGAAGGTGTGGAAGAGGCCGGCCTCCTGGGAGCCGGTTGAGTTGCTGCTGGGCTCGTCGAGTGCTTCGATGTGATGTCCGCCGTGCATGTCAGCACGGCAGCGGTCGAGCACGAACTGGCTGCGCGTGAGGCTGAACTGAGTGTGTGCTGCGGAGAAAGGCAGGACGAAGTCGGAGACCTGGAGCAGGGCCTTGTGCCCGCTGACGATGGCCCACTGGGCATTCGCGGCGTTGAAAGAACAGTAGAAAGAGGCGCTGGCTCCATCGGCAAAGGTGAGCGCGCCGGAGAAGGCGAGTGGCACGGGCGGGACGCCCTCCTCCGCCTGAGCTTCGGCATGGATGCGACCGGTGACGTGGACGGGCATGGCGTAGTTCATGGCCCAGAGGGTGAAGCGCAGGCAGTACCAGCCGAGGTCACCGAGGCAGCCGAGTGGCTCCAGTTTGCCATGGGCGCGGATGTTGGTGCGCTCGAACTCGGCATCGCCCATGAAGCTGAACTGGGTGGCGATGTGGCGGATCTGGCCGACATCCTGATCCACGACTTCGCGGAGTCGCTTCAGGCGTTTGCCGTGCATGAACATCACGCCGTCCATGAACTGCACGCGGTGCTTTTCACAAGCGGCGATCATCTCGGCGACATCATCTGCATGAACGCCGACGGGCTTCTCGACGAGCACATGCTTCCCAGCCTCAGCGGCGCGGATGATCCACTCTTTTCTCAGGCCGGTGGGAAGCGGGATATAAACGGCGTCGATGTCGGGGCGGGCGAGCAGGGCTTCGTAGCTGTCCATCGCCTCCGGCAAAACAGGATGCGGGGCGGAGGACTGGCAGTCGTCGATGAAGGCCTGCGCTTTGGCGAGATCACGACTAGCGACGGCGATGAGGGTGGCGTTTCCGGCATCGCGGATGGCCTGCCAGTTTTTACGAGCGATGAAAGCGGCACCCAGGATTCCCCAGCGACAGGTTGGCGTGGTCATAAGACAGGCAGGCTACTCGAAGCCTGCCTGCTTTGACAAGTGCCACCTCACAAGTTGGAATTCCTGAGCAGCAGCCAGCCGGAGTCTTTTGGGCTGGTGGTCGGTGTCGTGGAGCCATCTGCCTTCGGCAAGGCCTCGCGGAGGAAGAAGCCGTAGCCGAACTGCGTGCCATCATCGGTGAGGATGATGCCCTGGAATTCGACCTTTCGGGTAATCACGGGTGGGACGGGGGCGGTGGAGCGGGGGTCGTTGTCCTTCGTCGTGTAGGTTCCTTTGAAGCGGCCATCCTTGGGGGTCACGGTGAAGGTGACGAGCTCGGGGTTGGGCGCGTTGACTTTGGTGGCGCCACCGGCTTTGACCTCGAGAGTGACATCCGAATCAACGGCCACGGGGTCTGCGCCGAGGATCGGGGCAAATTCGAGCAGGGCATTTTTCAGAGGATCACCATCAGCGGCGGACAGGCCCATGATGATCTCACCAGTGTCCGGCGGGTTGTAGGCGCTGCCAAAGGCGTCGATCTCCAGGGGGCCGAAGCCGTCTTTATAAGTGCGGGCTGTGGAGGCAGGGCGCAGCCAACGGACGCTGCTGGCAGTGGAGAAGATGGCGGGCGCTCCAGGATTGATGTCGAGGGTGCCGAGGACGCTGCCTTTCTCCGTCGTGGTGTAAAGGGTCTGGTAGATGAGCACGGTACCGTTTGGCCCGACATGCGAGACGGTGCCGAAGGTCTCTCCATCCGCGAGGCGGCCGGCGACGGTGGTTTTACCGGTGGCGTCGATGGTCACGGAGCCAAAGCCGTGCCCCTTCGGCGCGCCTTCCTCCACAGGGGCTTCGAAAGCGAAGGTGTGGTAGCCTTGGAAGGTATCCACGGCCTCGGGTGCAAGCCATTTGTTCCGCCAGGCCGTGAAGGCCGGGATGCCACTGGCGGTGGCGGTGATGGTGGCGGTGAGGGGATCACCATCGTCACTGTCATCCAGGATGAAGAAGATCTGCGCGGGTAGCTCACCCTTCGGCGTGACGCTGAACTGGCCTGTGGCGGTGGTGGCAGCGGGGCCGCTGAGCATGAGCGTGCCGCTAAAGGACAGGGTGTCTGCTCCGACGATGGTCTTGCCGCTGTAGCTGCCGGTGCTCTGGATGGTGAGGTCGATACGCCCGCCAGTATCACGGCCGAGGTTGTTATCACTCAAGACAGGGCCGCTGAAGACGCCCGCAAAGCCAGCAGGCAGGGCTTTGATGAGGAGGCGCGTCTTCAGCGTCACTTTGCCAAACTCATTGCCAACGGTGAAGGTGATCTCGTCACCGAGGATTTGATTCTTCGAGGCCACCGTGGGGATGCCGGTGATGCGACCCGTCTTCGGGTCCAGCTTTAAACCTTTTGGCATGGTGCCGGTAAAGGAGTTTGGCATCTGGAAGGAGATGGAGGGAAGTGGAAACTGCTCGTCGTAGAGTCCGCCAACGATGCCGGTGTCGAGCGTGAGACTCACGCCAGCGTAGTCCGGCTTCGTGGTGACGACGAGGAGGTCGATGTAGCCTGGCTCGGAATCTCCGGCCGTGAAGTAGTAGCGGCCGCTGTCCGCGAGATCGACGAGTTTGACCTGGAGTGACTTCGTGGTGGCACCCGCATAGTGGCTGTTGTTGGAGATGGGGTTACCATTGAAGCTCCAGGCCACGGGCGGCAGGCCGGCGGAGGCGGTGAAGGTCAGCGTGGCGGTCTTGCCTTTGCCGACGACGACGCGCGGCATGGTGGGGGTGAAGACGGAGAGGGAGACATTGTGCGTGTTCGTGATGCCGCCGCTGGTGATCTTCATGGTGTAAAGGCCGGCGTCTGCCATCGTCACAGGATCGATGACGTGGGAGGAGACATCTGTGGGGGTGAAGACCTTGCCTGCCTTCATCCACTGGTAGGTCACCGGACCGGAACCCGAGGATTCGGCATCAAGCCTCAGATCGCCGAACTCTCGCACGACGCGGACATCGGTCAGAGGGTCGGCGAGGAAGTTGGGGCCGGTTTGATTGCTCAAAGTCAGCGTCCAAATGACCTCATCTGTGATGAGGCCGGTGGGGTCACGCCGCACCCAGTCCGTCTGATCGCTGACGATGGCTTTCACTGTGTGGATGCCGTTTCCGAGGGCCGTGCTTTCGATGTCGAAAGTGCTGCTGGTGCCAGCCTGCACCTGACCATCGACAAACCACTGGTAACTGTGCCCAGGGCCGGTGGAGGGCGAGAGCGGTAGGGAAAAATTCAGCTGCACCTGGGCGGTGACGGTTTGCTTCAGAGACTCAGACGGCTGGAGATACGAGAGGCGCGGTGTCGTGTGCATCTGGTGATCAGCAGCAGGAGAAACCCGTCCGTAAATGGTCAGCAGGATGGCCTCGCGCGTGACACTGCCCGGCGGGGTATTGAGGAAGCGCATGAGGGCAGCATCATGGGGACGGAACCAGCCACTCCTATGATAGTTGGCACCTTCGAAGTGACCGACTTTGTCAGTATATAGCGGATCGTATTCGGGCGTCCTGGGAACTGGCGTGCCGGACTCAATCCACACCTTCCAGCGGATCTGGTCGAGCACGGTCTTGGCGGTGGCATTGGGATACTCCGTGTTCGGATAGCCGGGGTATTCCTCATCATATTCATCCGTCAGCTTGGCAAAAGAGTGGCCCAGCTCGTGTTCGAGGATGCCAGCGCTGCTTGGGTCCGTCGTCGTCAGAGCAATCGGGCCACCACTGCCACCATATTTGGGGTCATTGATCAAGATGATCGGGATGTCGTATTCCGGAACATGGGTGTTCAGCAGACCATAGGCGCGGCTGCTACCGTTTCCTGCCAGGGTATTGAGCTGAGGAATGCCAGGCGTATTGAAGCCAGTCTGAAAATAGGTGTCACGAGATCCTCCGCCTGTACCATTGTCGGTGCCGGATTGGTTGGAGGCGACCTCGATACGGTAGATATTGCAGTAGGAGCGGTAGCGCACCCAGGGTTCCCGAGTGAAGAGGAAGTCCACAGCGTCATCCACGTCATTGGCAAAAGTGCCCATCTGAGCGCTGGTGTAGCCTTCGGAAAGGAAAACCAGATTCAGCCGCGTGCTGCGGGTGCCATTGTCCTCCACGGTCACCAAAGTGGAGGTCTGGGCTCGGAGCGCCGGGATGGCGAAGAGCGCGAGCAGGCTGAGAAGTAGAAACGTTTTCATGAGCGTGGCAGGGGAATGGAGCCGAGAAGACCTTCGAGAGGCGGGTCGCCGGGTTGGATGATTCGGATGATGTCGAGACGGGTCGCGCCCTTCACTCGGGGAAGACGCACTTGAAAGACGACCGGGCCCGCAGCGGTGTATTGCACGGGCTTGTCGCTGCCGGACTTGGGATCAATCACGGCACAGAGGTGATCTGGCGCAGGCAGCAGTTCCTCGGCCAGGACGGCATTGGTTTCTGAAAGCAACCGGCAGCGCAGCATCCCGGACCACTCCTCAGGCTTTCGGCGCTTCGGGGCGAAGTCGCCCTCGATATCCTGCGCCTCCATGAAGGTCAGTGCGCCTTTGTCCAAACTCAGCATGTAGGCGCGCTTGAAGCGCGGGCCGGTCTTGTCATCACCTGCCGCTGCGGGCGGTGGTATGGCGGGTGGAGGAGTATTCGCGGCCGTCTGCGTCGATTCCATCGGCAGTACCTTTCCCGGTGCCTTCTCGATTGTTTCAGAATTCGTCGGCAATGCGGGTGCCGACTTGTCCGCTGCGGACAGTTCTTCAGCCCCATCGACATGACGCAACTCCCACCAGGCCAGCAAACCGGCCAGGAGGCAGAGGATCAGAACCAGAACAGGCCGACGCATGGGGCCGAGAATGCCACACAGGTGCTGTTCATACCAGCGCAAATCCTGCTGCGGGCTTGCACCCCCACTGTCTCCCGTGGCAAAGTGTGCTCCCCATGATGAAAATCACCTCACGCCGCCATTTCCTCCAGCTCGCCGGCTCTGCACTGGCCGCCACCGTCGCCGCTCCCGTCCGTGCCGAGAAAAAAGAACCCTTCAAAATCTCCCTCGCCGAATGGTCGCTGAACAAGCGCATGTTCAAGCGCGAAGGTGCGGAGCCGCTGGACCACCTCGACTTCGCCAAAACCGCCCGCAGCTTCGGCATCGACGGCGTGGAGTATGTGAACCAGATGTTCTTCGACAAAGCCACCGACGCAGCCTACCTCGGCGAGATGAAAACACGCCAGGAAGGCGAAGGCGTCACCGGCCTGCTCATCATGTGCGACCGCGAGGGCAACCTCGGTGATCCCGATGAAGCCAAGCGCGCGAAGACCATCGAAAACCACCTCAAGTGGCTCGATGCCGCCGCCACTCTCGGCTGCCACAGCATCCGCGTGAATGCCGC